>JBBIID010000039.1:0-4185 GCA_037446675.1 Paludibacter sp. | reverse complement strand
TTTAGATGAGTCGCTAAAATTGAGCGTCTTGCTAAAAGAGAAAGGAATTGATCTGATTGATTGTTCGTCGGGAGGTAACGTGGCAACGGCTCGTATTCCGGTGGCACCGGGTTATCAGGTCCCATTTGCCGAAGCCGTTCGGAAAACGGGAATAATGACAGCAGCCGTAGGTATGATTACTAACGAAGAACAAATTTCAGAAATTCTCGATAAAGGGAAAGCCGACATGGTTTTTCTGGCTCGTGAGTTGCTTCGAAATCCATATTTTGTATTGAAAAATGTTGATGCTGCTAACTGGCCGGCACAGTATCTGAGGGCGAAATGAAAAGCTCTGAAAGTGTAGAGTATTACATTATTATTAAAGCAGATAAAATGTATTATAATTCCAAATTTATTCCTTAAATTTGTGCCCTTTGAGGTATAATTAATTTTACATTTTATAGATTTATGAGAAAGATTTTTACTCTCTGCTTTGTTTTTGTTTCAATTTATTTTTGGGCTGAAATTCCGGCTGGGTATTATAATGCAGCGGCTGGAAAAACAGGTGCCGAATTGAAAACTGCGTTATGTGGAATCGTTGAGTCACATACAGCAAGATCCTATGCTGATTTATGGAGCGATTTTCAAAAAACCGACAAACGGTCGGATGGTAAGGTTTGGGACATATATTCTAATGCAACAAACTATACTTTTGGTTCTAATCAGTGTGGGAATTATTCTGTTGAAGGAGACTGTTATAACAGAGAACATTCATTCCCCAAAAGTTGGTTTAGTGAAGCAACTCCTATGTACACCGATTTATTTCACTTGTATCCATCTGATGGAAAAGTAAATGGAATGAGAAGTAACTATCCTTTTGGTGAAGTTGGAACGGCTAGTTTTTCATCTAAAAATAACTATTGTCGTTTGGGCTCGAGTTCTTTTAGTGGTTATTCTGGAATTGTGTTTGAGCCGGCAGATGAGCTAAAAGGAGATCTTGCAAGAACCTATTTTTATATGGTTTCTGCATACGATGATAAGGTTGCTAATTGGCATTCCGACCAATTAGCCGGGAATAAATATCCAGCATTAAATGCGTGGTCGGTAGCTCTTTTTTTAAAATGGAATGCCCAAGATCCAGTTAGTACTAAGGAAATAAATAGAAATGAAGCTATTTATGGAATTCAGCATAACCGAAATCCATTTATTGATCATCCTGAGCTTGCTGAGTATATTTGGGGTAATCATAAAGGCGAATTATGGTCTTTGACCTCATCTTTAAAGGAGATTAAAATTAATTTTTCAATAGCTCCTAATCCTGCTCGGGATGAAATTATTATAAATACTGACGAAAAAGGGTTATCATATGCTATTTATAATTTAAGTGGGCAATTAATGCTTGAAAATCAACTAGGTATTTCACAGATAATTCCTGTTTCTCAATTAAATAATGGAATGTATTTACTCCAATTGAAATCTACTAGTGGAGAATCAATCCAAAAATTTGTAGTAAGTAAATAGTTATTTTTAAGCTGCTTTGTTTTTATTAAAATGTATAAAGGAAAAAATATAATCATAGTTCTGTTTGTTTTAGCAGGCTTTTTGAAAACTCAATCGGGGATATCTCAGACTCGCTCTAATATAATCCAAGCTACAGATGAATTCAAATTCACCACATGGAATACCGAATGGCTTAGTTGTTCCGAAAACGGTCCGACAAATGATGAGCTTCAAATAAACAATATTGTAGCAGTCATAAAAACGATGAACTCGGATCTCATCGCATTACAAGAAGTTGGAACAAGTAACACATATACAACTATTGATACACTTGTTCGAAGGTTAGGAAATGAATGGGCTGGAAGTATTATTCCTTCTTCGAACAGTAATTGCGGTCAGAACGAGGGAATTATCTATAAAAAGTCAAGAGTTCAATTAGTAAGCGCATCTTTGATGAACGATGCCGGCAGCTCGTATGATTGGTCAAGTGGGCGCTACCCCGTTTTGTATAATGTTAATTTGATATCAGGAAGCTCTATAATCCCTGTATCTTTTGTCAATATCCATGCAAAAGCAATGGGGGATGAAACCAGTTATTCCCGCCGGAAAAGCGCATCGGAGAGTTTGAAATTATTGCTTGATGGAAATATCTATAATGCAAAAAATGTTATTCTGCTGGGCGATTTCAATGATTATCTAACCGGAACCCAATGTTCGAGTTGTTCGCCGGGCGATTCTCCGTACAAAAACTTTGTTGAAGATACGAATAACTATAAGTGTCTTACTACCGGACTATACGATCCTGCATATAGCAGTCCTGTAATTGATAATATTATTATTTCGAATGAGCTGGTTGATAACTTGCTGCAAAATTCGATTAAAAGAGAGACGCAGGCAACACAGGGGATTACGAATTACACGTCTACTACTTCCGATCATGTTCCGGTAAGTGCAAGTTTTACTTTTGAAGTTCAAAACGGTGGCTCGAGTTGCGAAAATCTAGATTATTCCGAGACTTTTTCGACTGGTTTGGGTAACTTTATTTTTTATAATGTCACGGGAGATCAAACATGGTACTGGCGACTAAGTTACGGTGCGTGTACTTCCGGGTATAGTGCAGGAATAAATTATCCAAACGAGAATTGGCTTATATCTCCGGCATTTGATTTGTCTGATAAAGCTTCTGCTTCGTTAGCTTTTAATCATGCTTTGAATTATTGCCCGAACGAAAGCGATAAACTTGCGAACCAAACACTTTGGGTAAGTGCTAATTACAATAGTGGAGCTCCTTCAAGTGCAACATGGACGCAACTAACGATACCGACTATGCCTTCGGGTTCGAATTGGACTTTTGTGGGTTCGGGTACAGTGGAACTTCCTGGCCAAATGCTGCAAAATAATGTTCGATTTGCATTTAAATATTTATCTACAAGTTCGCTTGCAGGCACCTGGGAAATTAAAGATTTAGTTCTTAATGCTGATTGTGTTTCAACAGGTATCCCGACTAAGACTACAAGTGATAAGAATAAAATATTGGTTTCAAACAGAAAAATTCAAATCGCAGGTGAAACAGCTGAACCTGTTATCGTTTTTGATATTACAGGAAGGGTCTTGTTTTCTGCCTCGCTTGTACAAAATATAGAGATTTCTGTAGCTACATCAGGTGTTTATATTGTTCGTGCAGGAACTCGTATCGATAAAGTGATTGTGAATTAAGTAATACTTTACTTATTCAGTATTTGCACTTTGTGATGTTTCATATTTTGCTGATAAATGTATTTAAAGCAAGTTGAATGACTTGCTTTTTTTTATTTACATTTATATAAACATTTATAATGAATGATTTCAGATATTAATTTTTCATGAATAAAGGTTTTTACAAATCTATTCAGCGTATCATTCTGTAAAAAAGACATACTTTTGTTTTTTTGTTTGATAAATAGGATATTAGCGTTACTCAATATAAATTGATTGTTATGCATCGAAAACGTTTCAAATTAGGGTTGATTTTAATTATCATATTCTTTGCTTTTAATGAAATTTATGCAGCTGTTCCCCCCGGTTATTACTATTTTGCTAAAAATAAGAAGAAAGCACAACTCAAAACAGCCTTACATAATTATTGTGCTCCAATAAGAGAGCTCGAATATGGTGGAGGTGCAGGTTATACATGGGAAGGCTTTTACTATACCGATCGTAATACAGACAACTCGGTTGTAGACATGTATTCGTCTAATGTACGGTTTTTTAATGGCTTTTCTGCTGTGAATGGCATGCATATCGAACATTCTTTTCCTAAAAGTTGGTGGGGAGCCTATGAAAATAATGCTTACAAAGATCTTTTCCATTTATATCCGGCAGATGCTTCTGCCAACGAGAGTAAAAACAATCTTCCTTTGGGTGAAGTAACCGGCACTCCAACGATGGATAATGGAATAAGCAAAGTTGGTAGAAATGGGTTCGGAACTGTTTACGTTGATAAATGTTTTGAGCCGGCTGATGAATACAAAGGAGATTTTGCACGTTCTTATTTTTATATCTCTACGATTTATGAAAATCTTGCACCACTCATGCAGTCTCCGATGGTAACAAATAATAGTACCTACCCATTTTGGAAACCTTGGGCTATTGATTTGTTGATGAAATGGAACAAGCAAGATCCAGTTAGTCCTAAAGAATTAGCGCGTATTGAGACAATTTATGGCA
>JBBIID010000038.1:12695-12908 GCA_037446675.1 Paludibacter sp. | reverse complement strand
TGAGTATGATGCAGATGTGATTCTTTCGTTGGATAAATTTAAAGTAAACGACGATTTGAATGAGTATTATGATAACGAATTCAGCAAGTATTTGGCTTCGCTCGAAGTGAAAATTGAAACAGAATGGAGCATTTATTATATAAATAATACAAAGGCCAGGTTAGAGCAATTTAAAGATACATTATATTGGGAAGGAGAAGATTATGGAAGAAC
>JBBIID010000038.1:12137-12651 GCA_037446675.1 Paludibacter sp. | reverse complement strand
ATAACAGTGGGACGAAATTCTATAAACCGTTTTGTGCCTTATTGGGAAAAATCAGATCGGTATTTCTTCAATCCGTCTAATAAATTAATGAAGCAGGCGATGGATTCTGTGTATGTGAAAAACTGGGCATCAGCTATTGATTTATGGAAAACGGCTTACGAAAAATCTAAAAATAAATGGACAAAATCTCAGGCTGCAAATAATATCGCTATTGGTTACGAAATTATAGGCGATCTTGATAAAGCATTCGAATATGCTGCAACATCCTATTATTTAATTGAGGAATTGACAATTGTTGATTATAATGCATACACGCATATTGTGGACTATTTGTCCGAATTGGATCAGCGGAAAAAAGATATAAAATCGCTGAAAGTTCAATTGGGTGAGAATTAATTTTATACAACATAAATAACAAACGAAAAGATGCTTACAAAAAACGATGAACTCGTATTGAAGGACAGAGAAATTACTCCGGAACAAATTGAAAATCAATTGAAATCTTTCGAGCAGG
>JBBIID010000038.1:8493-12127 GCA_037446675.1 Paludibacter sp. | reverse complement strand
CGAAATAAAATCGGCTGCCGGAGTTGGAAATGGAATAGTGAAAATTGATGAGAATGAAACTTCTGCGGTACTGGGAGAATGGGAAAGTTATTTGCAGACAAATGCTGAAATTATAAAATTTGTTCCAGCTTCGGGTGCGGCAAGCCGTATGTTTAAGGATTTGTTCGAATTTGTAGATGGAGAAAGCGATGTGCCTGAAAATACATTTATGAAAAAGTTTTTCGACGATATCGAGAAATTTGCATTTTATGACGATCTGAACGCAGTCTGCGAAGCAAATGAAAAGAATTCTATTGAGGAACTTATCGAGGCAAAAAAATATAAAGCTGTGGTGAAGAACCTACTGCTCGCTTCCGGCTTAAATTACGGTTCTTTGCCAAAAGGATTGCTGAAATTTCATAAATATGTTGATGGAAACAGAACACCTATGCAGGAACATTTGGTCGAAGGTGCGCTTTATGCGTCAAACAAATCGAGCAATGTGAATATTCATTTTACAGTGTCGAAAGAGCATCGATCACTTTTTGAAAAACACTTGCAGGAATCGGTTGATGATTTCGGAAATAAATTCTCGGTGAAATATAAAGTGGGATTCTCGGAGCAAAAACCGTCGACCGATACGATAGCTGCGGACGCAACTAATCAACCTTTCAGAGATAAAGATCAGTTGGTTTTTCGTCCCGGTGGGCATGGTGCCTTGATTGAAAATCTGAATGACTTGGACGGAGATGTTATTTTTGTTAAGAATATTGATAATGTTGTTCCGGATTCGCTAAAGACAGAAACCGTAAAGTATAAAAAGATTATTGCAGGATTGCTTGTAGGTGTTCAAAAGCAATGTTTTACATTTCTTAAAGAGCTCGAGAATGAATCGATTGGAGAGGCGAAGTTGGCTGTTATCGCTCAATTCTGTGAGGCGAAGTTGAATAATCATCATTCCGATTTGAAATCGATGTCGCACGATGAACTAAGAGCTTATTTAATCGGCAAACTCAATCGCCCGATCCGTGTTTGTGGCATGGTGAAAAACGAAGGAGAGCCCGGTGGCGGTCCGTTTCTTACAGTAAACGCCGATGGCACTGTTTCTCCTCAAATTTTGGAAAGTTCTCAAATTAATCTGAACGATCCGAAAGATAAACAACTAATGCAGCAGTCGACTCATTTTAATCCGGTAGATTTGGTTTGTGCCGTAAAAAACTACAAGGGCGAAAAATTCGATTTGTTGAAATACGTTGATAAGAATACCGGATTTATTTCACTCAAATCGAAAAATGGGAAAGAACTTAAAGCGTTGGAGCTACCTGGTTTGTGGAATGGAGCAATGAGTGATTGGAATACCATTTTTGTTGAAGTTCCGGTGGCTACATTTAATCCTGTGAAAACCGTTAACGATTTGTTGCGAACAGAGCATCAATAATAGAAAAGAAAGAGTGCCCAAAAACTTTTTGGACACCCTTTTTTTATTTTTTTATTTCAGCTTTAGGCTTGTTTATAAATATGCTTGCCGCTGTTATTATGGATACTCCTCCAAAAATAGTTCCTATTACATCTTTGTTGTTATAAATAAGATAGGCCGAAAAACCGAGCCCTGCTATCATGATAAGAAAAGCGTAAAACATACCCATCATATTGATGCGATGCATTCTTTTGCTATCATAGATAATGGTTTTCATTTTCTTGCCATCCATATTGTGTCTGTGTAGCTGTTCTTTTTTAGATGTCTCCAACAGAAAATTTATTAAATCAGGATGTATGTCTTTATAAGCCTGAAGTTCAGCCGATGGCGGAAGGCAACTATCGTCGATAGTAAAAGTATGTTCTAGTTGTTGGCCTTGATCTCCGTTTGAACCGCGTACTTGTGTTTGTCTGGTTTTAAGTTCCTGCTTAGCCATTGTTCATTGCCATTTTCGACATCGAGCGTCGCATATCATCACCAATATTTTTGCGATCAGTGATAAGATTTTTTTTGTCAGTTACCGGACTGCTACTACCAGAAAGCATTTCGTTACGTAGATTAGAAACTTCATCGGTGCGTTTGTTGTATGTTCCACGCGATGACTCAGAAAGGGTTTTAAAGCCTGCTACAAGTGTTTTGAACATGTGTTGAAGTAGTTTTAGCATAGTTTTATTCTTCTGTAATTACATAACGTATAAAACGTGCTGTTTGTTTATATTGCTGAAACACTCTGCAAAAATAAACAATCCGCTGATATATACAAGCGGATTGTAAAAAAAATAGTTGATTTAAAAATATTTAAACATCGTTTAAACCTAATTTAAATCCTGCGCTTTCAATACCCTCCATTCTTCACCGGCAACGGCAACGGGGATAAATGAATAAGCCTCGTTAAACACCGTATAACAAGCTTCAATATCCTGTTTCTCGTAAGCGGATTTTATTGCTGTTTCTGTGGTGCGAAGAACTGAATTTTGAATATATGCTATTGTCTCCCCTTTTTTATGGGCTCAAGAAATTCGGGGTAGTTTTTAATGTACTAAATGATTGTTCGTCAAAATGTGTGTTTTGATCTTAATGACGAATACCTTGAAATGTGGATGTTAAGTCATATAAAAGTTACTGTAATGACTTTTTGTTCTACATTTGGTAATAATTAGATAAAGTGTTAAACTGGTCACTTTAATAATGTTGTGTTTTGCAATTGTTTTGCAAAAGAATAAAAAACAAAAGCTATTCGACATTAAATCATTCGAATAGCTTTTTGTTTTTGTGACCCCGGTGGGGGTCGAACCCACGACCCACAGATTAAGAGTCTGTTGCTCTACCAACTGAGCTACGAAGTCAATAAAATAAATACCTAGGTATTTTTTGCGGATGCAAAGTTAATTAAAAATTTATTCTTTCGACAAGTGCTACTGTTAAAAACACTATAAATTTTCTTCTTCGTGTGGTCGGCATACTACTACCGTGATATGAAAACAAGCTTGTTTTCGTTCCCTAACAACAAGAAGTTTGCACTCTTTCCGCATGTCGGTTAGCACTTTTGTGAGAGCTTGAATTCCTTCCCAGCTGCTCTCTATTGAATCGTTGTCAATGTTATAAAAGTTTTTGTACGAAATGTCGACTGTTGTTCCGTACAGATGAGCAGAATGTGTTGTGGCATTATGATTTCGGTGACTCAGTTTGTTTTGCGTTTCTTCCGAACGAAGTAACGATGTTATTCTAAAACGAAAATTTTTATATTTTTTTTCTTTTAGTCGTTCCTGAAACCGATAACCTATTTCATTGATCATATCTACCGCTTCGGGGATGAGAAAAGGGTAGGAGTGAGTAAGCGATTTAAGTTGGTAAAACTTATTGTCAGTGACTTCTACAAGGGTTGATTTTTTCAGGCAGTCTTCTATTCTTGCATTAAAATCGTCGTTCGACTGGAAAGGTTGTTTTAGTCCGTTTTTTTGAGCGTGTATCAAATGTGCATCGTTCAAATCGTTAAGCTTTTCGCTGGGAGAAATTGGCGCATTTGCCCATCGGACATGATCGCAATCAGAATAGCCTGTAGTATGGCTTTCGGTCTGATTTTCTTTTTTTTGATAATTTGTTGAGAATATTATGATAAGTGAAATTATAACTCCAACTAATAGGTAAATTATATATATCGCTCTGGCTCTGCTTTTT
>JBBIID010000038.1:0-8474 GCA_037446675.1 Paludibacter sp. | reverse complement strand
TTTTTTTCGAATCGCGAGTCAACCTCAGTTGAATAAAAGTTTTCAACAATGAGGTTTAATTTGCAGAAAATCAGCCAGTAATTTCGCGGGCTAATTTGTTCAAAATTCGGACAATAAAAAATTTCCCAATTCAAAAGTTATGACTAATTTTGCACTTCAAAATAAATAATAAGAAAATATGAAACCAACTTTATTTGTTTTAGCGGCAGGAATGGGAAGTCGCTATGGTGGTTTGAAACAGCTTGACGGCTTGGGTCCGAATGGAGAAACCATCATGGATTATTCTATTTATGATGCGATTAGAGCCGGATTTGGCAAAATAGTTTTTGTTATCCGTTCTAGCTTCGAAAGCGACTTTAGGTCTGTTGTTATTGACAAGTTTAAAAATCTGATCGACACTGATGTCGTTTTTCAGGAAATATCGAAAGTACCCGAAGGTTCTTCCTATAATCCTGAGAGAGAAAAACCATGGGGAACAAATCACGCGGTTTTGATGGGTAAAGATGCTATTAATGAACCTTTTGCTGTGATTAATGCTGATGACTTTTACGGACAGGAATCGTTTGCTATTTTAGCTGATTTCTTGCGTAGCGTTGAAGGAAAACAAAATGAATACTGCATGGTAGGTTACCGTGTTGGCAATACTCTTTCCGAAAGTGGTGCAGTAAGCCGTGGAGTCTGTGTTGTTGATGAAGATGATTTATTGCAAAATGTGGTAGAACGTACTCATATCGAAGAAAAAGGCGGTTCGATTATCTATTTAGATGAAAAAGGAGAAGAAGTTTCTATTCAGTCCAATACGCCGGTATCGATGAATATGTGGGGCTTTACTCCCGATTATTTTGATTATTCGGAACAGTTTTTCAAAGAATTTTTAGTAGAAAACGGACAAAAGCTTAAATCGGAATTTTATATCCCATTGGCTGTAAATAATTTGATTGTTCAGGGTAAAGCTACTTGCAAAGTGTTGGATACACCGTCGAAATGGTTTGGTGTAACTTATGCAGAAGATCGTCCTCAGGTCGTTCTTAAAATTAACGAATTGATTCGCAAAGGCGTTTATCCTGAAAAACTGTTTAAATAATTAATTATGGCAAAAGTTTTAGTTACCGGTGGTACTGGTTATATCGGGTCGCATACCGTTGTTGAACTCCAAAAAGTAGGATTTGAAGTTGTTATCGTGGATAATCTTTCTAACTCGAACATTGAGGTATTAAACGGTATTGAAAAGATTACTGGAATTCGTCCGGCTTTCGAAAATATCGATTGTGTTGATTATGTCAGCATGGATAGGATGTTCGAAAAATACAATAATTTTGATGCGATTATTCATTTTGCAGCGAGTAAGGCGGTTGGAGAATCGGTAGAAAAACCACTGTTGTATTATCGGAATAATTTGGTGTCGCTGATTAACTTATTGCAGTTGATGCCGATTCATAAAGTAAGAAACATTGTGTTTTCGTCTTCATGTACTGTTTATGGACAGCCAGATATATTGCCTGTTACTGAAAGTGCACCGATTAAACCAGCTTTGTCGCCTTATGGAAACACAAAGCAAATCGGAGAGGAGATAATCCGTGATACAATTTACGCTAATCCATGTTATCAAAGCGTTATTTTGCGCTATTTTAATCCAATTGGAGCACATGCTTCGGCTGAGATTGGAGAATTGCCAAACGGGGTTCCTAATAATCTGCTGCCTTTTGTAACTCAGACAGCTATTGGTTTGCGTAAACAATTGCAAGTGTTCGGAAACGATTATAATACTCCTGATGGGTCTTGTATTCGTGACTATATTCACGTTGTGGATTTGGCAAAAGCGCACGTTATTGCTGTACAAAGAATGTTGAACGGTGCGACGAAGAATCAGGTGGAAACATTTAATCTTGGTACCGGTCGCGGATTGTCCGTGTTAGAAATAATAGATACTTTTGAAAAAGTAAATGGCGTAAGCGTTCCGTATAAAATTGTTGGTCGTCGCGAAGGTGATATTGAAAAAGTATGGGCCGATCCGAGTTACGCCAATAACGAGCTAGGTTGGACTGCTACTGAAACTGTCGAAGAAACACTTCGTAGTGCTTGGGAGTGGGAAAAGAATCTTGCAAAACGTTTGGTTCAGGAATAATCCATTAAATATAAAGCTAAAAAAAACTGTTCGTGATTACGAACAGCTTTTTTTATGAGAAAAAATAGGGGATTAAAGTTCCCAACCAAGAGCACTTGCACCAAGTACAGCTGCATCTGCTTCTTTTAAGTCAGAGAAGAACAATTTAATTTTTCCTCTCCACAAAGGAAGAAGATTTTTTTCCATGTTTTCTTTGATAGGATTTAAAATCAAGTCGCCTGCTTTTGCCAATCCTCCGAAAAGAACAATTGCTTCCGGAGCACTGAATGCAACAAAGTCTGCTAAACTTTCGCCAAGAATTTTACCTGTGAAGTTAAAGATTTCTTTTGCTACTTCGTCTCCTTCGATAGCGGCATCAAAAACGTCTTTTGAAGTAATATCTTCTACGGGTACGTTGCGTAATAAGCTATCTTGTTTGGTCGATTCTAAAATTTCGCGAGCTGTGCGTGCAACGCCTGTAGCCGAGCAATATGTTTCAAGGCAACCCGATTTGCCACAACCGCAAAGACGACCGTTGTTGCGGATCGCATTTGTGTGACCTAACTCTCCAGCAAAACCATCGTGACCGTAAACAACTTTACCATCGATAATTATTCCACTTCCAACACCGGTTCCAAGAGTAATCATAATAAAGTTTTTCATACCTCTTGCTGCACCGTATGTCATTTCTCCTACAGCAGCTGCATTTGCATCGTTAGTCAATGCAGCAGGGATTCCAAATTTTTCTGAAATCAGTTTTGAGAAAGGAATTACGCCCTTCCAAGGGAGGTTTGGTGCGTATTCAATATTTCCGGTATAAAAGTTTCCGTTAGGTGCACCGATACCAATTCCTTTGAATTTTTCGATTCCACCTGCCGACTCAATTAGTTTCATTAATTCTGCATAAATATCATTTATGTAGAGATTGATATCTTCGGGATGAGAAGATGTTTTTACTGCGCTTTTTGAAATTACATTTCCACGGCTGTCCACTACACCAAAAACGGTATTAGTTCCGCCCATGTCCATGCCAATTACATAAGGTTTTTCCATAAGACTATTTAATTTGAAAGATTATTATCGTATTTATAAATTAATTGCAGGGCATTAAACCCTGCAATTAAACTTTTGTGTTATTCAACCGGAATATCTTTGTTTACGTTTTTGCAGCCCATCAAAGCATACCACAACATGTATACAAGAGCAGCCACAATAACCCAGTAAGAAGAAATGTAGCTAACAGTAACATCGGCAACTACACCTTGAAGGATTGGTAAAACACCACCACCAACAACCATTACCATGAAAATTCCAGAACCCATTGCTGTATATTTTCCAATTCCTTCAACGGCAAGGTTGAAAATACCACCCCACATAATTGAAGTACAAAGACCTGTTAGAACAAATAATAAAACAGAAACAGGAACTTCTTGCAGTCCGAAGCTTATGTCAGCTTTGAATACAGGCATGCTCACAAAAACATCTGTTGGAAGGAAAATTCCTGTTAGAATTAATACAAGAGCCAACGTGCTTACGAAAGTTAATTGAGTTTTTGCAGAGAATTTTCCACCAAGTGCACCACCAAGCAATCGACCGATAAGCATAAGAAACCAATAAGTTCCAACAACAGTACCAGCAGCTCCTGCGTCGATACCCATTCCTGTTGCTCCATCTACTACCGATTTTCCAGCGGTTAAGAATAGATTAATAAAGTTTGGAATTCCAACTTCAACACCAACATAAAGGAAAATAGTAATGGTTCCTAACAAGAAGTGACGGAATGACATTGCTGAATGTTTGTCCTTAACAGCACCTTCCGATTTCTTTTCCATATGTGGTTCTGGTATTTTAACCAAAAGAAGAACGATAAATGCTAATGCAAAGATACCCATTGCGATAAGCAATGCAGGTATTGCATCGGATAAGGTTGCTTTTGTAGCGTCAGCAATAAGGTAACCACCTAAGATTGGAACGATTGTAGCAGCCATTGAATTTAAAGATCCACCAAACTGAATCAATTGGTTTCCGGTTTTTCCGCCGCCGCCCAATGTGTTCAATAATGGATTTACAACTGTATTAAGCATACACATTGAAAATCCTGAAATAAATGCACCTGCTAAATATACTGTAAATACAGGAACGAAATCGCCTCCTTTGGTATATGGCATTAATCCGGAAAGAAGTTGGATGCCTACACCTAAAAATCCGACACCGATAGCCGTAAGAGCCGTAAATTTATAGCCTTTACGTTTTAGAATAATTCCTGCAGGAAGACCCATGAAAAGATATGCAAAGAAATTTGCAAAATTTCCTAACTGGGACATCCAGTTTTGCATACCGGGTTGATTTTTTACGATAACACCTAACGGATTAGATAAACCAGTAACAAATGAAATCATTGCGAATAATGCAAACATCATTGCAATAGGTAATACATAACTTTTCTTTTCTGTGCTCATAAAAAAATAGTTTAATGAATTTGTTGAATATTTTATATAATTTGTTTAGAATTTGACCGTCAAAGTTAATAATTTTTTATGACAGATGTTCTGCTGGAAGTGTTGATAAATAGTATCTAATTACTGTTTTAAAACATAAATTGAGAGTCCTTTTGAGGAATTTATTTGAATTGTTTTATGCTTATAAATTTTTGAATAAAAATTCACTCATTCTTGTATATAAATGTCGGCGGGTTTGTTTTCCAAGAATGCTATGGTTTTTATCGGTGTAAAGTTGCATTTCAAATTGTTTGTTGGCAGCCACCAGTCGATCGATAAACAGCATGGTGTTTTGAGTGTGTACATTGTCATCGGCTGTACCATGAATTATGAGCAAATTTCCTTGTAAATCTTTAGCACGTGGTAATACAGAACTTTGGTCGTAACCATTGAAATTTTCTTGTGGTCTTCTCATGTAACGTTCGGTATAAGCTGAATTATATAATCGCCAATCGGTTACAGGAGCGACGGCTATTCCCGATTTGAATACTTTTTCTCCTGATGTCAGAGCCATTAAAGTCATGTATCCGCCATAACTCCAACCCCAGATGCCTATTCTGTCTTTATCGGCATACGGTTGATTGCCCATGTATTTCGCAGTTTCAATCTGGTCTTTGGTCTCAAGTAATCCCAGCTTTTCGTACGTGCATTTGCGGAATTCCGAGCCGCGAGCTCCGGTTCCACGTCCATCGACACATACAACAATATAATTTTGAGTGGCGAGGTAATATTCCCAGTCAACATCCCATTTGTCAAGCACTTCCTGCGAATCCGGGCCACTGTACTGAACCAATAGAACCGGATATTTTTTTGTTGCCACAAAATCAAGAGGTTTTACCATCCAGCCATTCAGCTTTATGTTTTCGGAAGTGTTGAATGAGAAAAATTCTTTTTTCGGTAGGTTCAATGATTTAAATTTAGAAGCAATACCAGCATTATTTTCAATAACACGAACGGCAGCGCCTTTAGTTGTGTATAGCGATAGAATATTGGGCGTTGAAACACTCGAAGCATCGTCGATAAAATAAGTAAGTGTTGAATTGAAATTTCCTTTGTGAGTTCCTTTTCCATCAGTCAATCTCGTTTTCTTCCCTTTTGCATCGATCATAAAAATATCGCGTTGCATCGGTGAAGTCTCTGCTGATTGATAGTACAGAATTTTCTTGTTTTCATCATATCCGTATACATCAGTTACATCCCATTTGCCTTTTGTCAGCTGTTTCACCAACGTTCCGTTCATGCGGTATTGATAAATGTGACGATAACCATCCTGCTCATTTACGCTCAAAAAAGTTTCGTTGTCCGATAAAAAGCGAGTGTGGTCAATGTTTTCGTAATCAACATAATACTTGTCTTCTTGCTTGAGAATAAGCTTTGATAATGTTGATTTTGGATTGCAAAAAAACATTTCCAGTTTGTTTTGATTGCGATTGAGCTTGAATACCGCCAATTGCTCGATGGTGTTTGTCCATTTTATACGTGGAATATAAAAATCGCCATCGCTAGAAGGTATTTGCATGGTTTTTACAGATTTATAAAAATCGTCGTACACACAAACGCTTACTTTCGAGTTGCTTTCACCTGCTTTCGGGTATTTGAAATGTTCCAATGTTGGATATAATTGCAATTCGTGACTTGCAGTGTCTGGATTTATATATTTCTGAAAAGCAAATTCGGGAACCTTGCTTTCATCGAATTTGATAAAAGCCAGCATTTTACTATCGGGACTCCATGCGAAATAGCGTGTTGCCACAAATTCTTCTTCGTAAACCCAATCGGGAACTCCATTGATAATGCTTCCTTTTGCACCATCTTTGGTAATCGCACTTTCGGTATTGAAGTCAAGTTTTTTTAGAAACAGATTATTCTCGCGCGCAAAAGCAATATATCGGCTGTCCGGCGAAAAAAGCGGAACTTCCTGCGGACCATTGTCGGATAAAGTTTGAATTTCATTTCGTTTAATGTCGTAAACGTAATAATTTGCAGTGAAGGTGCGACGATATCTCTTTTTCTCATTGGTGTAAACCAATAATTTAAGCTCGTTTGGGCTAAATTCGTAACCTTCAATGGTTTTAATAGGAGAGTTTTTTAAACGTGAAATGCTAAAAATAGTGTCGGTTGTTGCACCTGTTTTGTAATTGTACTTTACTACCGCTTTATTATTAACCATTAAAGTATAGTGTTCGCCATCGTTCAACGATTTAGGCGTTTCCGAAGCCGGAATCTTAAATTTACCGTCGGTAATATCATAAAGTAAATTTGCAAATGCGATTTGTATACATAATGTTAAACCAAAAACTAATTTTAATCGTTTCATGTGATATGTGTTTTGCTCTGAGAATAATAAATTCTGATATATTTTTTCTAAATTTACAGTGGATTAAATCCATACAAAAATAACTCAAAATATCTTTTTATCTTATTTATGGGTTAAAAGTTTTAAAACCATTAACAAAATAGAGAAACTTATATTCTTTCTTTGTATAAATAAAAAGACGTTTTATGAACATGATAAAAGATTTGTTTAAACCGGCCGAAAAAAACGGGGTTGTTGGTGTTTGTCTGAGTGGAGGCGGCGCATTAGGATTGGCACATTTGGGTGCATTGCAGTCGTTGGAAGATCATGGCATATTTCCAACTGTAATTGCAGGCGCGAGCATGGGCGCAATTATAGGAACGTTTTATGCTGCGGGGTACTCACCGGCTGACATGCTACAACTCATAAAGGATGATAAGTTATATAAAATTACTAAACTGATGACTTTTCGTCCGAGTTTTCTTAAGTCGGGATTGTCTACTCATCATATGTTGCGGTCGTTGGTCAAAGAGTTGATTCCACACAATAGTTTTGAGCAATTGGGGAAACAAATGCAGATTTGTGTCGTGAATTTGAATAATGCCGAATGGGAAATTGTCGATTCCGGAAACGAACTGGATAAATGGTTGGCGGCTTCGGCAAGTATTCCCGGGCTTTTCGAAACGATAAAAAATGACGAGACATATTATGTTGATGGCGGGCTGTTGAATAACGTACCATCTCAAGGACTCGCAAAAGTCTGCTCAACAATCATTGGTGTTGATGTAATTCCACATTTGATGCCTTCAGAATTGAAGAAACCCATCGATACATTGGCGTGTGCTGTGCGGGCAATGCAACATCAGAATTCGAATGCAGGTCGTGAATTATGCGATTACCTTATTGAGCCAATGGCTATCGAAAAATTTCATGAGTTTAGTTTCGATGCTTATCAGGAAATTTATCAATACGGTTACGAAGCCACAACAAAATATATTGTCGGACAGCCTGATATGTTGAAAATAAGTGTTTCCCAGCAATCTAGGATAAGTTAAGTATTGGCTTTTTCGATGGCTAGAATTTCGAAAACTTTGGTCAGCGTTTCTTTATCTTCGGTGAGTACGAACAATTTATCATTCTCCTCTATCACTGTAGCGCCTGTTGGTGTGATATATCTTCCATCCCGTTGAATAATAGATATTAAAGATGATTTTGGAAATCCAATTTCTACGATATGTTTCCCAATAATCGGATTGGTAGCGGAAATAATCATCTCGGTAAGGCTCGTTTTTAAGCTATCACTTAATTCGATATCGCTTGATGTTTTTTGTTTCAGTTCTTCGGGTAATGAGAGTTTTAGCCATTTGGCAATGGTCGGGAGTGTCGTTCCCTGAATAAGAACAGAGGTAACTGAAATGAAAAAGACAATGTTGAAAATCATATTTGCTTTTTCTGCTCCTGCTATCAGCGGATAAGTTGCAAAAACAATAGGAACTGCCCCTCTTAAACCTACCCACGAAATAAATACTTTGCTTCTGGACTGAATTTTAAACGGAATAAGACTGATAAAAACACT
>JBBIID010000037.1:0-12971 GCA_037446675.1 Paludibacter sp. | reverse complement strand
CCAAAATCCTCTTAAAAATAAGGCAGTATTGATAATCAACAAAATAATGAAAAACGAACTCTCTATCGAATCCATTTTCTATGAAAAAGAAAAAGGCTGCATTTGGATTGGAAGTTTAGATAAAGGATTATTTTCTTATCGCATCAAAGAACACACACTAGAACAAATAAAAGATGTTCGTTTATCAAATCATCCAATACTTACGATAAAAAAAACGGACGAGTCTCATCTCCTGTTGGGAACGGAAGGTATGGGTGTCTGCATCTTTGATAAAAATCAGAAAAAAATAACACGCATATATAACAATAGTTCTGAAAAAGATTCATTTATCGAAGGTGATGGCATCTACGGTATTTCTAAAGATAAAGAAGGCAAAATTTGGATTTCTACGTTTTCCGACGGAGTGTACATTCTCGATTTTCTAGAACAGAATTTTCACAGCATTAAGAATGAAAAAAATAATCCAAACTCTCTTTCGCACAATTTAATTTGTGATATTTTGCAGGACTCAAACGAGAATCTGTGGGTAGCGACCAACAATGGATTAAACAGACGGGATAAGAAAACAAATCGTTGGGTGCTGTATCTCCCCGGCAAAAATGTACTTTGCCTACACGAAGACTCAAAGGGGAATATTTGGGTGGGCACGTATGCATCCGGAATTTACGTGTTCAACAAAAGCGGAAAAATACTTTCCAACTACACAAATCTGTATAAGTTGAATAATGCAGTGGGAACAAATTTTGTATACACCATTTGCGAAGATCAAAACGGGAATATATGGTCGGGGGGAAAAAAAGGACAAGTTGCAGAATTCAATGTAAGGCAGAACAAGTTCACCCAGATAAATATAAGTCAGGCTAACTGTATTATTCCGAAAGGCAAGGATCAACTGCTAATTGCTGACGAATCGGATGTGTTTGAAGTGGATATAAACACTCATAAAATTACCCGTTGCTCTTTCAACAAAAATTTAAAAAGTCCCTTTATACACGATATTTACATAGAGTCGGATTCAATTATTTGGTTGGCAACATATGGCGATGGATTGAATCGCTGCAATGTGATTACCGGAGCAGTAACATCGTTTACACAAAAGGACGGACTTGCTTCCGACTTTATCTATGCTTTGCTCATTTCGGGAGACGATTTATGGTTATCGTCCGAAAATGGATTAATAAAGTTCAACATAAAAGAAAAGAAAGCTGTCAACTTCTCTACTGGCGACGGAATTCCGAGCAATCGATTCAGGCAGTTATCAAAAGAAAAAACAGATACATATTTTTATTTCGGTTCGTACGATGGGGTTTGCTATTTCGATCCCACTAAAATAAAAACCCGACCATCGCATGCCAAAATCTTTTTACAAAATTTTTATCTGTTCAATAAACAAATAAAGCCGGAAGAAAAAAAATCACCATTGTCAAAGTCGCTGGAGAAAACGGATAAAATACAGTTGAACTACAAACAACATTCTTTTTCAATCGATTTTACGACGATTGATTTCACCAAACAAAAAAACCGCAGATATATGTGGAAGCTGGATGGACTGGATAAAGAATGGGTCGGTCCTACATCCGAGCATATTGCCACGTATACTAATATTCAGAAAGGAGATTACACTTTCTATCTGCAATGTTTGGGCGATAACAATATTGTGCTCGATCAACGAAAAGTAGAAATCACCATCGCTCCTCCATTTTGGGAAACAGCGTGGGCACGTATTATTGAATTGCTTATCCTTGCAGGAATTGGCTATTCGATATATGTGTACATTAAACAGCGTTTTATAAAGAAACAATCGGAAGAAAAAATAAACTTCTTTATCAATGCTGCACACGATATCCGCACGCCGTTGACGCTTATAAGTGCTCCACTGTTCGAACTCAAGGAAAAAATAGAACCGACCAAACAAACCGATTATTTGCTTCATTTGATCACTTCTAATCTGGATCGGTTGAATAAGATGTTTTCGCATTTGCTCGATTTCCAAAAGGTAAATGAGCAAAAAGACCTCATCGTTGTAGGGAAGCATAATGTCAATATATTTTTAGAAGAAAAGATAGAAAGCTGGGAACTGGCTGCAGTAAATAAAAAAATTAATCTTCGGTTGGAGCTTCCGCCTGTTATACTTTGGGAATGGTTCGACATGGAAAAAATGGATAAAACCATGGATAACTTGTTGTCGAACGCTATAAAATACACCCCTGAAGGTGGCACTGTATCGGTCAAACTGGCTGCCGATGTTCACAACTGGAACATCACTGTGACCGATACGGGAATCGGAATTCCAAAGCAAGACAAAGACCATTTATTCAAACGGTTTTACAGAGCCCGAAATGCCGTAAATTCCCAAATAACCGGCTCAGGATTGGGATTATTGCTCATTCAGAAATACATTCAACTGCACAAAGCAATAATCAAGGTGAATAGTACCGAGGAAAAAGGAACTGAATTTTATCTGCAATTCCGCCACGGGAAAGAACATTATCGTGGAAACATTATTGTAGACATGGATAATTTGCCTGTAGAAACCGGAAGTGAAACGGAAGCAGAACAACAGGACATTGACAAACTAAAAATAAAACTGCTCGTAGTAGAAGACAATGACGATCTCCGAACATTTATGAAAATTTCATTGTCGCATTATTACAATGTTTCGGTTGCTCAAAATGGTTCTGAAGCATGGGAGATTATTAGCAAAATTTATCCTGATGTGATCGTTTCGGATCTTCAAATGCCCGAAATGGATGGATTTGAGCTTTGTGCCAAAGTAAAAAATACGTTCGAAACATCGCACATCCCCGTTATACTGCTGACAGTGGTTAATGATGAACGCAGCATGAAAAAAGGATTCGGCATAGGTGCTGACGATTACATCGAAAAGCCTTTCGATATCAAATATCTGCGACTTAAGATTGACAGCATCATCCAAAATCGAAAAATCCTTCGACTAAAATTCCTTGGTATTGAAAAATCAAATTCGGAAGAACAGCCCGAAAATGAGAACAATGCTGCATTTATAAAAACCGCCACACAAATAATCACAAATAATATTACTAATGCCGAATTTTCGATTACCGATTTTTCGAAAGAAATGGGATTGAGTCGTTCGTTGCTCTATACGAAATTTAATACAATCACCGGGTATACTCCGAATGATTTTATCAAAATAGTACGGATGAACAGAGCCATTGAATATTTCAGAGAAAAAAAATACTCAATAAATGAAGTGGCCTATATGGTTGGGTTTGAAGATCCGGCTTATTTCAGTAATTGCTTCAAAAAAATATATGGAGAATCGCCTCGGCAGTTTATTGAGAAAAACATTCTCTGATTTTAAAACCGTAAAACGGAAAAGTTTCCTCAATAAAAATTCAAAGACAGACAAATATTAGCAATTCTCAGCAATGAGTAAGTGCTAATACAAATCTCTGTTCACTATAATCTCGCTCTTTTTTTACACGCTTTTTCAGATCTGACTGAAAAAGCAATCCGGTTTTTATTCTACCAAAATCCTATCTGTTTTGTCTTTTTTCACTGATTCCCTTTGATATTCTAAGCCGCTTTGTGCTTTCAATATTGATACGACATTTACTTTTCAAACCTCAACACTTACCCTTCGTTACCTTACCGCTGTAAAAATGTTTTGTATTTTATATTAAAAAACCGAGCTCAACAGTCGAAACAAAACACTGTATATCAAAACAGTAAACGGTTTTACAAGTATATTGGAAGAAATTACAAGAGTTGCGAATGAGTAAAATATACTTTTGCTGCACTTAATTTAAAAAACAAATAATACCATGAAAAAAAGATTTCTACTTTTCTTTTTAGTATTGTTAATTGTTCCGTTCTCAATTAACGCCCAAACTAAAACAACAGTATCGGGAACCATCAAAGATCAGGATGGAGAGGCTCTGATAGGAGCAAGTGTTGTTCAAAAAGGGACTTCAAACGGTACCATTACTGATGTAGTTGGACATTTTTCAATTCAGATTGATGCAAACTCTACACTCGTTTTTTCCTACATGGGTTACAATTCCCAAGAAATTAAAATTACAAATCAAAAAAATCTGAATGTTGTATTGAATGAGAATAATGCGCTTTTGGATGAGGTTGTTGTTGTTGGTTTCGGAACGCAAAAAAGACGTGATATTGTTGGCTCAATATCTTCAGTTTCTGAAAAAGAAATAAAGACACTTGGAGCCACCAATGTATTACAAGCATTGCAAGGTGCTGTTTCAGGAGTTCGAATCGACAATCCTGCCTCGCCAACAGGAGAGCCCGATGTGCGTATTCGCGGACTAAACACACTGACATCAACCAACGCAAGTCCACTTTATATCGTGGATGGTGTTCCTTTTTACGATATGAGATCGCTGGATCCCAACGATATTCAGTCGGTTGAAGTATTGAAAGATGCTTCGGCAACTGCAATTTACGGTTCGCAAGCGGCTAACGGCGTTTTACTTATTACCACCAAACGTGGTTCGAAAGGGAAACCAAGTGTCAGTGCTTCGTTCTCGTATTCTTTACAAAATCCGGTAAACGAGCTGGATCTGATGAACGGAGAAGAATACATTGCCTTCAAACGTGAAGTGCTTCGCTATAAAGCTTCAGCCGACTACGAATTGGTGAAAGACGATCCGGATGCATTGGCTCAGCGTGTACTGAACCCAACCGAATACAATCAATGGGCTACCGGAATGGAGGTCGATCCTTACGAAATGATGATTAATAAAAATGCACCTATTGCTGAAACATCTATCTCGGTAAGTGGTGGAGAAGACAAAGCAAAATATTATGTTGGTGTAAACTATTTGGATAATCAGGGACTTGTCCGATCTACCTATTTCAATCGTTTTTCTGTCCGTTCGAACATCGATCTAAACGTAACAAAAGGTATTCGCCTCTCTAACTATACTAATATTTTCCAGTATAAAAGCAGCGATCTTGACGGAGGAAGCAATGGACTAACTGCTATGTATCGATTATCTCCATACTCTGTTATGTCCGACGAAAATGGTGATCACACCATTTATCCTATGCCGGAAGAACAACTTTTTGGAAATCCTTTAAGTGATGCTTATGATATTGAGAAATCAAAAAAACGTTTCGGGGTTAATAACCTCTCTATCATTCACATTGATTTACCTTGGGTGAAGGGACTCTCGGCTGAAGCCAAATATCAGTTTGAAATCCGGCAGCAAAAAGATGGACGCTTTGCCTTCACAAATACAAGAGAAGGAGTGAGTGGCGGAACAGCAACCCGTCAATATCAGGATTGGAACAAATGGTATGCCGAGGGACTTATTAATTATAATCGCCAGTTCGGAAAACATAGTATTGATGCTACAGCCATGATGAGTGCCGAATATCGAGACTATGAAAGCTCTGAACTTATTGCAAGCGGGATTCCTGTAGCCGATTATTTATGGTACAGCCCTGAAAGCGCCACATTACCTCTTACTACTAATACCGGATATAACGAACGCTCTCTGATTGGTCAAATGTTTCGTGCAAACTATAATTATGCAAGTAAATATTATTTAACATTTACTATTCGTAGGGATGGTTTTAGCGGATTTTCGGAAGGAAACAAATGGGCTATTTTCCCATCGATTGCCTTAGCATGGCGAATAAATGAAGAATCGTTCCTTAAAAACATAAATGAAATTGATAATTTGAAACTTCGTCTTTCCTACGGACAACTCGGAAGTCAAGGTGTAGGTGTTTACGAAACTTTGGCTAAACTGGACAATACAGCAGCGGCAGTATTCGGCAAAGAAGTTGAACCGGGTTATGCTGTGAGCGCTTTGTCAAATGATTTAAGATGGGAAACTACTACTGCAACAAATATAGGTCTTGATTTTGGATTTTTCAGAAATCGTGTATTTGGATCTTTAGAGTTGTACAACAAAATTTCGAATGATTTACTTGTTTCACGAAACGTTCCAATCATGATGGGCGTAACAAGCCTGCGCGACAATGCTGCGAAAGTACAAAACAGAGGTATTGAGATCAGTCTTACAGGTTCAGCCGTTCGTACAAAGAACTGGGAATGGCAAATGGGTGTAAATTATTCGTACAACAAAAACGAGATAGTAGAAATTTACGGTAAAACAGTTGATGATATCGACAACCGTTGGTTTATCGGACAACCTATTGGAGTTCGCTATACTCAAAAATGCGTTGGGCTGTGGCAAGTTGGCGAAGAAGCAGACGCTTTGCTTTACGGTTCGGCTCCCGGAAAACCTAAATTTGAAGAAATCCCTGATGCCGATGGAAATATCGACCATGTAATTAATGACAAAGACCGTCAGATCGTAGGCGTTACTATACCTCCGTATTTGCTCGGATTGCGTACCTCATTGCGTTGGAAAAGCCTTACTCTGGCCGTATCTGCCAATGGAGCTTTTGGACATGTAAAAAGCACGAATTTTCAGTACTACAACGATCCACGTTTCCGCAACTACAATTTCTCGTACTGGACACCTGAAACACCAGACAACTATTTTCCACAACCCGGAACAATTTCCGGCGACAAAGAAAGCGAATTTGGCTCTTTATTCACATTCAAAGCAGATTGGTTCAAAATTAAGAACATAACACTTAATTACGATGTACCTAACAGCATTCTGAAACCTACTCATTTGCAATCGCTCTCGGTTTACTGCTCATTGCAGGATTACTTCTCGTTCTACTCCTATCCTTTTGTCGATCCTGAAACAGGCAGTGGATTAGGTTCGTATCCGAATAACAAAGAAATGAAATTAGGTGTAAGAGTAGCATTTTAAAGAATAGAGAATAATAAAATCAAAGATATTATGAAAATAAAGATAAAAAGTCTGCTTATTGCAGCAACAACGATACTGACTTTCACTTCATGCGAAGATTTTTTGAAAGAAACACCCCGTGAGTTTCTTAGTCCTACAGTGGCTTATGAAACTGAAGAAGGACTGGGCTACGGAGCAAATGGTTTATACGATCGACTTGCCCGCATTTATTTCCGCAACGACGATTTCGGACGTGTATTCGGATTGATGATGTCACCATCAGACATTCATCACCGCAACCCGGAAGACGATGGATACCGTTTCGGGGCTTGCGATAACCTTGATTATACTTCCGAAAGTGGTGAAGTAAGCACCATGTGGAACTATTATTATAAAATTATCACTAATGCACAACTGATTATCACAAAGAGCGAAGAATTGAGCTGGGAAGATACCGACCTCGAAAATCGCGTAAAAGGGGAAGCTTACTTTTTCCGTGCTTTCGGACATTTTTACCTGACACAGTTTTTCGGAGATATTCCTATAGTCGATCGGGTTTACGATAAAATAAAAATCGATTGGGATCGCAACCCAAAAGATTCTGTAATGAAAATGGTCATTGCTGATCTCAAAAAAGCGGAAGATTATCTTCCTTATGATCCCTACAAAGGTCAGAATGGAAGAATCACCAAAGGAACTGCACAGCACTTGCTCGCATACGCTTATCTCTGCAATAAGGATTATATCAATGCAGAAGCAGCCGGTAAACGCCTGATCGATTCCGGTAAATATGAATTGATGCGTAACCGTTTCGGATCAAAAACTGACAGTATCAAAGGAAATGCATTTTGGGATTTGTTCCAGCTCAACAATCAGGATCGGGTTGGTGCAGCCAACAATACCGAAGCATTACTTGTCGTTCAAAACGAACCGGGAGAAATATATTACCAGACGTCTGATGGCGATGTAATTCCGGATAAAGAAAGTAACGGATTATATGAACTTCACGTACGGTTCTTCTACAACACAAGCTACGAAGGAGGCGCATACGGTTCTTCTATAAACGATAGAGATGCCATGCTCAAATACGGAGGACGTGGAAAAGGATATATTCTCACTTCACAATATTGGCTCGACAGTCTTTTCACCGATCATAACGATGTGCGCGGGAAATATCCATGCGTCCAAAAACAATTCCTGAAAAAGCAAAGCTCACAAATCGGAACTGTAGATTGGGATTTGATGAATGCGAGCACAAAAGCGGATATCCGTAGTAAAACTAGAGATGGGGTTCGTTACCGTCCGTATCCGACCAAGTGGAGCTGGGATGGCGAATCAACTTACGGAAGTTGGGATACAGATGCTACAACCAGAGATATATACGTCTATCGTTCAGCCGAAACTTATTTAATTGTTGCCGAAGCAATGCACATGCAAGGCAAAAACAGCGCCGGATACAAAGAAGGTGCAGCATGGTACATCAATCAGGTTCGTGAACGCGCAGGCGCAGCTCCAATCACGGCCGATCAGGTTTCAGTTGATTTTATTCTTGACGAGCGCGCTCGCGAATTATATGGAGAAGTTCCACGCCGACTCGACTTGATTCGTACTGGCAAATTCTTCGAACGCGTGCAGAAATACAGCCCGAATACAAACAGAAAGCCTATGGAATCGCCAAAACACTTGTTGTTGCCAATTCCACAAAACATTATCGACCTGAACATCGAAAAGTTCATGCCTCAAAACGAAGGCTGGGGTGCCACAACACAAGAATAAATTTATAGTATAAAAAAGGAATAATGACAAAAATGTTTTTGAACATACTCTTTGTAATGTGCACAATGCTTCTTCAAGCTTGTCACGATCCGGCTATTGTTCCGGATAAACCAGACACAAAAGCTGGCAGTTCGGAGTATCTGCACGCGTCGGGAGTTCTTATTCACGATAAGGATGGTAAAAATTTCATTCTCAAAGGAGTTGGATTAGGTGGTTGGATGTTGCAGGAAGGATATATGTTGGGGACTTCAGGTCCCCAACACGAAATCCGCAGCTTTTTAGAATCGCTTGCCGGAAAAACATCAGTAGACAAATTCTACGATGACTGGTTAACCTACTTCGTTGCGGAAAAAGATGTTGATCAAATTGCGGCATGGGGATATAATTCTATTCGTTTGCCAATACATTACAATCTGTTTTTCGACAAAAACGATCAATGGTTAGGCGAAAACAGTAAAGGATTCGAGCTTACCGACAATTTGCTAAAGTGGTGCGAAAAGAATCATCTTTATCTTATTCTGGATCTTCATGCAGCACCCGGCTCGCAGGGAAATGTTGTGGATATTGTTGACAAAATAGATGGACAATCGCTTTGGGAAGACATAAAATATCAGGATATGACCGTGTTGTTTTGGGAAAAAGTTGCCCAACGTTATGCCAACGAAAAATGGATTGGTGGCTACGATTTGCTCAATGAACCGAATTATGATTTTGAGAATTCAGGAAACAACCGTGGGTGTAATTGCGATAAAAACGAACCGTTGAAGAACCTTTACAAAAGAATTATTGACGCAATTCGTGGAGTAGACAAAAACCATTTAGTTATTCTCGAAGGAAATTGCATGGGTGGAAACTACAACGGAATGCAGGAACTGGCAACATACGATCCTCAAAAAAATCTGGCGTTGAGTTTTCATGCTTACTGGGGACCAAACACAATGGATAACTTACAAGGTAAAATTAACCTGAGAAGCTCGTGGAAAGTTCCTTTGTGGCGAGGTGAAATTGGCGAAAATTCAAACACTTGGGCTACAGATATGGTAACCCTGGCTGACCAGAATTACATTGGTTGGGCAAATTGGCCTTGGAAAAAAATCAATAATCTGGATGGACCTGTCATTATCAAACCCATTACATTATGGGATAAAATATTAGCATACCGATCGAATTCTTCGAATCCGAAGCCTACGACTTCAGAAGCTCAATCGGCTTTAACTCAGATGATAGAAAACATCAAACTGGGAAATTGCCGATTGATGCACGATTATTCGTATGCATGGATAGATTTGCCATTGGGCAGGCCTTCGAAACCTTATGCCGAGCATGTTATGCCTAGTGTGATAAACCTCACCGATTACGATTTGGGACGATTGAACCAAACGTGGTACGACACCGACTACCAGAACACCAGTGGAAGCTCGAGTAATACAGCATGGAACAAAGGTGTTCAATACCGCAACGACGGCGTGGATATATGGCAAATTAGTAACAACTCGCAACCATTATCCAATGGATATTATGTTGGTGAAATAAAAGATAACGAATGGCTGCAATTCACATTGGCACAACCAGCCACCGGAACTTTCAAGGTAAATCTGTATTTCCGAAGTAAAGTTACAGGCAGTATGAGCCTTTGGGTGAATGGGGAAAAGAAGCTCGACATTAATGTTCCCAATACGTCAAATGCATGGAAGACAGAGCTTGTAGGCAATATCACCGTTCAATCGGCAACATTGATAAAAGTAGTTTTCAATACCGGAGGCTATGATGCTGCCTTTCTGCAATTCGAAAAATAAAACTTGTTAGCTGACAATCAATTTTTAAATCTAATAAAATATGAAAACATGTACTTTTTACTTATCACTATGTCTATTCCTTTTCGGAGGAATGATAGAAAATGTGTACGGACAATTTACGTTCCCAGGAAACGGAAGTGGGACTGAAATTTCGCCATACGAAGTTTCAACTATTGAGCAACTCAGTTACCTCAGAGAAAGTGGTAATAAGGATCAATATTTCAAATTGGTGAATGATATTGATTTGAGTTCTGTGGAAAACTGGGATCCAATTGGCGACGAAGCCGTAAACTTCGAAGGAAAATTTGATGGAAATGGCTTTTCTATTAAAAATCTCACTATCAACAGACCTGATGAAGATTTTGTCGGTCTTTTTGGTCGCACAGCTGGTGCTGTGGGAGCTACCGAACTCAAAAATGTAATTATCGAAAATGCAACCATAGCAGGAGATAGCCTTGTAGGTGCTTTGTTGGGTCGTGCCAGTGCTTCTATCAATAATTGCAAAGCCATCAATATAAATTTAACAGGAAGAGTTGCCGTAGGCGGACTGGTGGGCCGAGTGGAAGCCAACGGATTGGTAACGTCAAGCAGTACAAGTGGCACAGTAACCGGCACGATTAAAACGGGAGGATTGATTGGAGAATCGTATTCTACACAAAATTATTCAATCAGCGGTTGTTTATCATCCTCTACTATTGTTGGCGACAGTATTGTTGGTGGCATTATCGGACGACTTGAAACAAAAACATCAAACGGATACAATATTTTCAACTGTGCTTCACTTGGAAATGTTTCGGGAAGAAAAGACGTTGGCGGTATTGTTGGATATCTGTATGCCAATCATTCAAGCAACAATGCCTATATCCACAATTTGTATTCTTCTGGAAATGTTACCGGAACGGTAGACGAAGAAAAACCATCGGTAGCAGTCGGTGGCATTTGCGGGCGCGTAAACAGAGCTTCCAGTTCTTTAATCGTAATTTTTGAAAATAGTTTCTCGAAAAGTGAAGTAGCAGGTCGCGAAAATGTTGGTGGTCTTGTAGGATGGCATTATCAAAATATGAGAAACAGAAAAAATGTTTTGGCTGCAAACAACGTTTCCGGACAGTCAGCATGTAATTCGCGTTTATCAGGGTGGATCAGTTCACAAACCAACTACTACGAAAACGATTATGTTCTCGAAACTTTATCGTGGACGGTGGCTGGTGTCGACGGAACTCCAAGTTCGTACACTAACGCCAACGGAACGGATAAAACATTGAGCGAACTTCAAACTCAATCCACTTTCGAAACCGATCTTGGTTGGGATTTTACCAATGTTTGGCAAATGAACATCGGCGCAGGAAAGGATAATCTTCCGATTCTGAAAATTGCTTATGTAGCACCGGATATTTCCACGGCCATTAACGAAAATGTATTCAGCAACACACGGGTATGGAAATCAGCAAATAGAATTTTTGTGAAAACAGATTCAAAAATCAACGCCGTTGAAATTTACAATTTAAATGGAAAAATGTTGAGCTCCAAAATCGTAAACAACTTATCAGAAGTTGAAATTCCTTTCAATCAACAAAACGGACTTTACATTGTGAAAGTGATTTCTGCCAATAAGACTGAAAAATTTAAAATCGTTTCTTCCAACTAAACAAGATAAAAACAGGAAGGTGTATGAGGGAATTTATATCATCAAGTTCCCTCATCTCCTACCCTTTTAAATTATTAAATAACAATAGTATTCTTCTAAAATTTATTCATTATGAAAAAACTTACTTTATTATTCGTTGCACTATTAAGTGTATTCGGCGTTGTTGCGCAAGAAACTACTCCAATCAATGTTTTTGACGCAGAAAGTGGAGAAATTCACATGAGATTTCGTGCATTAAGTAGCGAGAGCCTTTCCATTGTTGATAATCCTCTAAAAAATGATAACAATAGCAGCGATAAGGTTATGCTTTTAACCCCATTTGTAGATGAAGGTTACACTGTTCCAAATAATCGTTGTATTTTGATGATCGATATGGTTCGAAATCAGGCCGACGAAGATGTACTTTACACTTATGGCTATACAAATGTCAAACTTAAATACTACAGTCCAAGTGTAAGATCGAATGAAATAAAAATGCAATGGAACGCCTCAACAACGCTAACTCCTCTAAGCCTTTTCCCTGAAGGAGGAAAATGGGAAACACTTGATTTCGAATTTCCTTATGACGACGAGGATTATTCTACATTCCAAATAATTATGAATGAGAATAAATCATGGGCTGGAACAGACTTCTTGATGTATATTGACGATATTGTTGTTTATAATAAAAATGCAACAGGCTTCGAATCTGTCACGTTTTCTAATTTGAATGGACATTCGTACAACAAAAACGGACAAACTTTTATTTCGTTACAATCAAAAGAAATGCCCGCTGACATCAGCGTTCAGTTATACTCCATGTCAGGACAAAAACTGAAAGATCTTTACCATGGAGCCGTAGCGGGAGTCGTAGATATTCCCATAAATGAAACTTCAGGAATGTATATAGTTCAGATTTCGAATGGAAAATCAACAAAGGCAATCAAATTAATTGTAAAATAACAATCCTAATATGACAATATCTTAATATGTTGC
>JBBIID010000036.1:0-13152 GCA_037446675.1 Paludibacter sp. | reverse complement strand
GAAATCGGCGCAAGCTATCGCCGTTGCACACAATCATCCTTCGGGTCAAAACCGACCAAGTCACGAAGACGAGATCATCACTAAACGAATTAAATCGGGCTGTGAAGCTATTGGAATATCGTTTCTTGACCATATAATTATCGCAAAAGGGCAATATTTCAGCTTTGCGGACGAAGGAAAGATTTGATTGATGTGATGATATTTTGATGAGTTAATGTGGTGATGTGGTAATTTTTGATAATTAAATTTTGGAATAGATTATGGAAAAAGAAACGAAATTTTTGAATTGAGTTTTGAATTTGCTATTGATATTATTCAGTTTACAGAGTTGCTTGAAGAACAGAAGAAATATGTTATTGCCAGACAATTATTAAAATCAGGTACATCAATTGGAGCAAATATAAGAGAATCTCAAAATTAGGAGAGCGAAGCGGATTTTATTCATAAATTAAAAATTGCAGCAAAAGAAGCCGACGAAACAAATATTGGTTGTTATTATGTCAACAATCACCGAATTATCCATTTAATCCGACTTTAATTACCAGATTAATCAGTATTAAGAAATTACTTTCAACAATTATATCGAAAATGAAACGCAAACAATTTTCATAATCAGCACATCATCACATTATCACATCAAAATATCATCACATCAAAAATGCTCTTAGAAGTAGAAAACGTAGTAAAACAATATGCCGGACATTTGGCACTTGCCGGAGTAAGTCTGAGTGTCCCTGAAAACTCGGTATACGGTTTGCTTGGCCCAAATGGTGCCGGAAAAACCACTCTGATCCGAATTATCAACTGCATTACCGCTCTCGACAGCGGCGAAGTGCGACTGAATGGAAAACCCATTTCGCCAAAAGATATTGAGCTTATCGGTTATTTGCCGGAAGAAAGAGGTTTGTACAAAAAAATGAAAACCGGTGAGCTGGCTCTGTATCTTGCTCAGCTCAAAGGAATGAAAAGAGCCGACGCACTCAAAGCATTGAAGTATTGGTTCGAAAAATTTGAGATTCAGTCGTGGTGGGACAAAAAAGTGGAAGAACTCTCTAAAGGAATGGCGCAAAAGGTGCAGTTTATCACTACCATTCTGCACGAGCCTAAACTGTTAATTTTTGACGAGCCGTTCAGCGGATTCGACCCCGTAAATGCCGACTTGCTCAAACGCGAAATACTCGGATTGAGAGACAAAGGTGCTACCATCATTTTTTCCACGCATAATATGGAGTCGGTAGAAGAACTCTGCGAAAACATTTCGCTGGTGAATCAATCCAAAATAGTACTTCAGGGAAAAGTGAGTGAAATCAAAAACTCATTTGCAACGAAAACTTATAAAGTAATAAGTTCTTCATCTATTGTTGGGAATTCAGATTTTGAGATACTCACAGAATCGAAAAAGAATGGAATTTTCGAAAACACCATTAAAAAATTAAACACTGGAGGAAACAATATTTTATTGAATGAAATAATTAAACAAACAGAAATTATAAGCTTTGAGGAGCTTCTCCCCAGCATGAATGAGATCTTCATCGAAACAGTGAGAAAATAATTATTAATTGTTAATGATAAATGGTTAATTATGAAAGAAAATATTATTAAAGATAAAAGCTTTCTTTTTTCAATCAGAATCATCAAACTCTATAAGTATTTATGCGAAGAGAAAAAAGAATTTGTTTTATCAAAACAAATTTTACGCTCCGGAACCAGCGTGGGAGCGAATGTTCGGGAAGCAGAACACGCCGAGTCGCCAACTGATTTCAAACACAAAATGTCAATTGCCCAAAAAGAAATAAATGAAACACTTTATTGGTTGGAATTACTTTGCGCAACAGATTATATCTGCAAAAGTCAGTTTGAAAGTCTGAACGCAGATGCAGTTGAAATTATCAAATTGATTACCACCATTATCAAAACGGTAAAAACGAATATTGCAAATTAATCTTACATTTATCATTAACAATTAACCATTTACAATTATTTTCATGAGTAAAATAAACCTAATAATAAAACGGGAATACACCACACGGGTAATGAAAAAATCATTTATTATCCTTACTTTCCTCACTCCTCTCCTATTCGCAGCCATGATTACGATACCGCTTTGGCTGTCGAATCTGAAAGATTCAAAAATAAATCACATCGTGGTTATCGACCGCACCAACAGTTATTCGCAGGTGCTCAAAAACAATGAAACTTACGTTTTCGATTTTGTGGACAAACCTGCCGAAGAAGTAAAAAAGGAGAACGAGGGAAAAGATGATAATGATTTTACGGCTTTGCTTCTGATAACCGACGATTTGGCTAAAAACCCGAATGCAGCTTCGCTTTATTCTGAAAAACAGGTCAATCTGGAACTCAAAAATTATATCTCAGGACTCTTGAGCAAATATGTAGAACAACAAAAACTGGCTTCGTATAACATTCCTGATTTAAAAGAAATGGTGGAAGAGTCTAAAACGGACATTAATATTCCCACCATTAAATGGGGAACCGATGGCGAAGACAAAGAAGGATCGGCCGAATTGGCTTTGGTTATCGGGATGATTTCCGCTTTTGTAATTTACATGTTTATTGTGATTTATGGCGCACAGGTAATGAGTGGTGTGGTGCAGGAAAAAACAAGCCGTATTGTGGAAGTGATGATTTCGTCGGTAAAACCGTTCGAGCTGATGATGGGAAAGATTATCGGTATCGCTATGGTTGGGCTCACGCAATTTTTTATGTGGGTTATTCTCACGCTGGCTATTTTTGCAGCTGCAAGTAGTTTTTTAGGTGGCAATATCGACATCGAAGCATTGCAACAAGCCAACCAGATGGGAATGCAGGCTTCGCCAATGGCACAAAATCCGAACGAAATTCAACAGGTATTCTCCATGCTGAACGGATTCGATTTTGTGCAGATTATCGTCCTTTTTGTGGTTTATTTCCTTGGCGGATATCTGTTGTACGCTTCTCTGTTTGCGGCAGTGGGTTCGGCTGTCGATAGCGAAACCGATACCCAACAATTCTCACTTCCGCTCACATTGCCAATTATTTTTGCGATTTATGCAGCTATTTATAGCGCACAAAATCCCGATGGACCGCTGGCTTTCTGGTGCTCCATGATTCCATTCACCTCACCCATCGTAATGATGGTGCGACTTCCGTTCGACGTTCCGGTATGGCAAATCATATTATCGCTGTGCATTTTAGTGGCATCGTTCGTGGGCACTACCTGGATGGCCGGTAAAATTTACCGAACCGGCATTCTGATGTACGGCAAAAAAGCAAGCTGGAAAGAAATGTGGAAATGGATGAAGTACTAGTTAGGAGTGATGAGTTATGAATGATGAATTATAAATATGAACTAATAATTTAATTTTTAGGGCTGAAAAAAGTATTTTGGAAACAAAAAGTTTTAGTTTTACTGTTCGAGGAATCTTTATTTAAATATGAAATATATCGTATTTTTGTCACTTTCTATCATTTTCTTGTTCTCATGTAATAATGGAAACAGGAATGTAACTGCTGAAAAAGATTATACCATTGAAACAATTCAAGTTATGTATTATCCTGCATTTATAGGAAGTTCAGTTTTTACATATAATGCTGTAACAAGCAAAATTTCAATCCAGAAAATGGGGTATTTAACAGTATTTGAAGTATTACCTCCACCATCAGCTTCCCAAAAGGAAAAATTTGAAGCCGTTGAATCAAGTCCAATGTTATACCCTAAAAACACATCTTATCATATTGATAATAAATTTACAATGATACTTGATACGATAATAAAGAATTTTCAACCAGATGATTATAATAATATGTACAAGTATAGTTACGATGGTATTTATAACTCTATTTTAATTGTTTACTCTAATGATAGCATTAAGGAATTTACAATGGGTAATAATGGAACTGACAATCAATATAAATTGGTCGAAAGTTTTATTGAAATGTCATTGCAACAAGAATCGGACACAACAAATTTGAAATACTTAAAGGCTCTAAAAAGCTATTATTAAATAAATTGAATCTCTCTTAAAAAAACTCATAATTCATATCTTATAACTAATCATCATGACTCCTCCATATTTACAACCCAACGACCAAATCCGCATTGTTTCGCCATCGGGAATTATACCGTCAGAATTTATCGACGGTGCAAAGAAAATATTGCAAGAATGGGGATTTCAGGTGACCGAAGGTGATTTTACACGCTCACAATACGGACGGTTTGCCGGGACAAAAGAACAGCGAACTACCGACCTTCAAAAGGCATTTGATGATCCCGACGTGAAAGCGATCCTTTGCAGCCGCGGTGGATATGGTCTGGCGCAAATTGTCGACAAACTGGATTTTACAGAATTTCGGAAAAACCCGAAATGGCTGATTGGATTTAGTGACATCACCATTTTACACAATGTTCTCACCAATCTGGGAGTCGCGTCCATTCATGGAATTATGGCAAAACATCTGACCGAGTTGCCCGAAAATTCACAACCTGTACTACAACTGAAAAACATGCTGACCGGGAAACTCCCTGAATATATTGTTGAAAACAATTCGTTCAACAGAGCGGGGAAAATAACCGGAAAACTTATCGGTGGCAATCTTTCCGTTCTGATGGGTTTGCGCGGAAGTAAGTTCGATTTGCCATATAAAGGCAACATTCTGTTTATCGAAGACATTGCCGAAAAGCCGTATCATATCGACAGAATGATGCAAAATCTTCGTTTCAGTGGTGTGTTATCACAGATTTCAGGATTAATTGTCGGGCAATTCTCCGATTGCGACGAAGATCCGCTGATGAACCAAAGCATTGCCGAGATTATTTCCGAAGCTGTTCAGGGGTACGAATATCCGGTTTGTTTCAATTTTCCTGCCGGGCACGTCGACGATAACTGGCCTTTGATGCTCGGAAAAAATGTGGAATTAAACGTTAACAACACAAAAGCACTCCTTAAATTTTAAGGCGATTCTCAAAAGAATTTCTTATTTTCTTTAAAAAGGAAAAAGAAGTTCTTTTTTATGTGTCAAAAAAATATATCTTTGCAAGTAGTCAAACGATTCAGACGAAATAAATCTTATGCCCGTGCAGAAACAGTTACTAATTGCATCCATAGTTTTACTCCCGTTTCATTTCTCCACAGCTCAGAAGCTTTCGGAGAAGTTGTTGGCTACCCGCTCTACTGAAAAAATTGACACGCTTTCCACCCGCTATATTTCCACCGCCGATTCCGTTATCAACTACGGAAAACTATTTCTGGATACACCGTATCGATATGGTTCTTCGGGAACCTCTTCATTCGATTGTTCAGGTTTCACATCGTACGTTTACCGCAATTTCGGTTACAATCTCGAACGTTCGTCGGCCGACCAAGCCACGCAGTTTGATACTATCAATCCGGAAAACCTCAAAACCGGCGATTTGGTATTTTTCTCGGGCCGCAGAAAAAGCCAACGCGTAGGTCACGTGGGAATTGTAATTGCTAAAAACGACAGCGGAAGTTTCGATTTTATTCATGCATCGGTTCAGAAAGGTGTAACAATCTCCAATTCGGAAGAAGATTATTACAAAAAACGCTTTATAAAGGCCAACAGAGTTATTTTCGATAACAAAATGCTTGCTGTTGTTCCTAACGATGCTATTAAGGAAAATCCTGCAAATGCGGATGAATTGCCAATAATGGCCTTGGCTCAACCTGTTCAAACCGTAAAAAAAGAAACTAAAAAAGTAATTCCTGCTGAATATCATAAAGTAAAACGAGGAGAAAACCTATCAGTTATTGCTGAAAAGTACGGCATATCGGTAGCCGAGCTAAAGAAAAAAAACAAGCTTAAAAACAGCGGTATTCAAATTTCGCAACGGTTGAAAGTGAAAGATGAAAGAACAATTACCGTGATGGAAGATGTTCAATTGGCAGATAATAAACCGACAGAAAAAACATCAAAGCCAATTGCTGAAAAAACTCAACCGGAAAATGCAGATAAATCTTCCGTTGCTTACCACAAAGTAAAAAAAGGAGAAACACTGTTCAGCATTTCAAAATTGTACAATATTCCAGTTGAAGATTTGAAAAAAATGAATCAACTTTCGGGCAGTGTTATTCACTTCGGAGACGAACTGAAACTGCAACAGCCTGAAAAAGTGGAATTGGCAAAGACCGAAATTTCCAAACCATCTGTTGAGCCTGCAAAACCCGAAGTTACAAAGCAAAAAACCAATAACGAAGAGCAGATTGCAAGTACTACGCATAAAGTTAGTTCCGGCGAAACACTTTTCAGCATTTCAAAAAAATACAATATTTCTATCGACGACCTTAAAAAAATGAATCAACTGGCAAACAGCAATATTCGTCCGGGTCAGATTTTGAATCTCGTTTCTTCCGAAGAAAAAACTGTAGCAACCGTATCAGCTCCTTCAAAGCAAATTACTCATAAAGTTGGTTCGGGTGAATCGTTCTACTCCATTGCCCGCAATTATGGTTGCAGTGTCGATGACCTCAAAAACTGGAACAACAAAACCAGCAACAAGCTCAATAAAGGCGAAAAGCTCATAGTATATCCGAAAACAATTTAAATTGTTTAGCCTATGAAATCAAGTCAGTTATTACGCACGATTATTATTTCAATCAGCCTGATAATTTCTGTGATTATCATTTCATATTCAGTTATCAATCGTAACTCTACCAGCAACGTAATTGTAGTTACCGGAAGTGCTGAGCGAAATTTTGAATCGGATCTGATTGTTTGGAAAAGTCAGTTTTCCGTGAAAAATATGAATCTCACTTCTGCTTACACCGAGCTCAAAAAACAAAGCGAATCCACTCGAAATTTTTTGGAGGCAAAGGGTATTAAAGCAAGCGAAATGACTTTCTCGGCTGTTGAAATAAACAAAGAATATGTTTATATAACCTCCGCCAACAATAACACAATCTCAAATTTCGACGGCTATCGGCTTACGCAACAAATAACTGTGACATCGAACGATGTGCCTAAAGTGGAACGTATTTCGCGTGAAATTACCGAATTGATAAATAGTGGCATTGAAATTACTTCGCTTGCTCCCGAGTATTATTACACCAAATTAGCCGATTTGAAAATAGCTATGTTGGCCAATGCTTCGCAAGATGGTTATATACGTGCCAAAACAATTGCCGAAAACGGAGAGGGAAAGTTGGGGAAAATGATTAGCTCATCGATGGGTGTTTTCCAGATTGTGGCTCAAAATTCCTCGGAGGATTACAGTTGGGGCGGCGCATTCAATACTTCAGCTAAAAGGAAAACCGCAACAATTACTGTAAAAATGCAATATCAGGTTAAATGATCTAGTAAGATCTTTAATCGAACAAATGCTGTAAAATGGCTAAAGATTGTAGGCCATGAAAATCGGGAATGTGTAATCGGTAATACTCAATAAGCCCTTCGAGCAATTTTACTCTCTTCTGTCGCGAAAAAATCAGGTTTTCCATATTCTGATACCCGGCATGTAAAACGGCCGAAAAATCAACCGCATCGTCCGCTGTCAGATAATGAATGTGCAATGGCTTTCCCATTTGAAAAGTTCCGTTCAGCAAATCGAAATAGCGAAACGAATCTTCGTCGCTGTTCGGCTCAAATCCCAAGTAACGCGAAAGCTTTAGCAAAAAGATTAAATGAAAATTGGCAATCCCTTTTTCTGCACAATCGAGCTGTTGAATCGAGTTTTCCAAAAACAACAACAGATTTTCGTCCGGTTCGGACTGTTTCAATGTTCTGTACAGTACTTCAGAAATAAATAACGCAATGGCATTTTTTACAGGATTTACCGGAATGCCCGAAAAGCTGTACGACATTTGTAGTTCTTTAATTTGCTGCAAATCCTTTCCCGGTTGATGAACAACATCAATTTCTACCAATGAAAGCGGTTGCAACAAAGCCGGACGGAAGGCCGATTTTTTTTTATTTATACCATGAATCATGTACGATGCTCGTCCAAATTGCCCGGTATAAATCGTAATTATCGAAGCCGAATCGGAATATTTTACGCTGTGAAGTACAATTCCCTTGGTTTTTATCTGCATATTTTGGTGCTTGAATGCACAAATGTAGCAAAATATCACCTTAAAAATGGTCATTTTACAAAACTATTTCTTTTAGCCCAATTTATTATATACTGATAAATAAGGCATTATAAAATATTTGAAATATTTATTCGAAAGGCTTTGCCAATTCAAAAAACTGCCGTATATTTGCACCCGCTATTGAAAGCAATACATGATCAATAGAATTGACCACTGGTCCATTCGTCTATCGGTTAGGACGCCAGGTTTTCATCCTGGAAAGAGGGGTTCGACTCCCCTATGGACTACAACACAAAAGAAATTTAAAAGGAATTAAACAATAAGATTGAGATGGCAAATCATAAATCATCAATTAAAAGAATACGTCAGACAGACAAAAAGAAATTGCATAACCGCTATTTTGCAAAAACAGCTCGTAATGCTGTTCGCAAATTGCGTTCAACTACCGACAAAGCAGCAGCTACCGAAATGTTGCCTAAAGTAAGTGCAATGCTTGACAAATTGGCTAAACGTAACATTATCCATAAAAACAAAGCTGGCAATTTAAAATCGAAATTGACTATCTTCGTTAATAAATTAGCATAATTTGCTTCTTAATAAAAATACAGAAGCCCTTTCCGAATGGAAAGGGCTTTTTTGTCATCTACAAACTCGCAACGACTTTAATCCCACACGCAAAAGAATTTTAAATCTTATTTGACTCATCTATTTCTAATGTTTTTATCAAAACAATAAGTCTTGAATCGAAAAAAATTAATTCCATCGTAATGGCTTTTTAGATTTGAGTTGTCATATAGTAGTAATTGGCTTATCTTTGTGAAAAACTGCGCAGATTTTGGAAAAGAACATCGATAAAGCCCTTTTACAAGCTGGAGATTATAGCGCTTTCGAAGATATGTTTCACGAATGGTATAACCCTTTGTGCCGTTACGCGTATAGTATTTTGCAGGATGTGAGCGAAGCGGAGGATGTTGTTCAGCATACGTTTTATAAACTGTGGGATCAGCACAAAGAAATCGAGATTCGCACATCAATCAACTCGTATTTGTACCGAATGGTTCATAACGCCTGTTTAAACCGGGTGAAACATCTAAAAGTACGAAAAGAGCACATTGCAGAATATGCAACAGAGAAAGAAAGCGCTGAACATAACACTGATTTGACATTGATGCGAAGCGAGCTTCAGAAACGAATTGATTCGGCTATCGAAAATCTTCCGCCTCGATGCCGCGAAGTTTTTAAATTAAGTCGCTTCGAACAACGGTCTCACGCCGAAATTTCCGATCAGTTAGGCATCACGGTAAATACCGTAGAGACTCAAATCGTAAAGGCGCTGAGAAGTTTACGTCTGAGTTTAAAAGATTATTTATCTTTCTTATTATTCTTTTCCATTTTCAAATAAGTTGCTTATGGATTCAAAAATAGAAATATTATTCGCGCGATATTTTAGTGGAGAGGCCACTGAAAAGGAACTTCGTGAGCTGGAAAATTATTTGGCCGAATCAACCGAACATGAAGCGTATTTCAACGAAATGACGAAACTATACGAGCAAGCGGCCATATCTTCGCCGCAACATCATTTCGATTCCGATAAAGCGACTTCCGATTTTAAAGAATATATTCGAAAAGATAAAACAATTAAGCTCACTCCACAACGTAATGTTCATTTCTTTAAATACACCGCGGTAGCGGCAGTCGCCATTATTGCAATTGGGCTGTTTTTTCTATTTGAAACAAATCAAAGCTCCGATGGCATAAATATTATTGCCGATGCTCAAAGTGCCAAAACCGTAACTTTGTTCGACCATGTAAAAGTCGACATAGAACAAGGTTCGAAACTTACTTACCGGAAAGATGCCCCCAACGAGCCGGAATTGAGCGGAAAAGCCACTTTTGCGGTAACACAGAAAACCGACAAGCAACTAACAATAAAAGCCGGAAATACTTACATTCGAGATATCGGAACGGTATTCACAGTAGATGCGACATCTCCTTCGGATAGCGTAACGGTAAAAGTAACCGAAGGTGAAGTGATGTTTTATACTAAAAATAACCGGGGAATAAGCGTAAAAAAAGGTCAATCGGGAGTATACTACTCGCAAACCGATCTGTTCAAATACAGAGAAGAAAAGCAATTGCCTGACGAATTCGTCTTTAAAAATATGAGCCTTGCAGAAATTATTCCTCAGCTGGAGTCAAACTATGGTATCACTGTTCATCTTCAATCCGAATCGGTGAAACAATTGCGCATGAATGCAAACTTTGATAAACGGGAATCTGCCGATGCTATTTTGAACATAATAGCCGAAACGCTGTCGCTTCATATTTCAAAAAATAATAATGGCGAATATATTTTGAGTAAACAATAGCCGCATGGAAAAGACGAATTCGATTTTTTACGCAAAATGGCTTATCCTTATTTGGCTTATTTCGTTACCGATTCCGGCTTTTACTCAACAAAAGAATATCTCACTAAAGGTAAACAACACTCGGATTGAAGATGTATTCAACCTGATCGGTCAGCAAACGGGATACAAATTCTCATACGCCTCAACTTGCATCGATAAAAACAGAAAAATCTCACTTACGGTCAACAATAAGCTTATTAATTCAGTTCTTCCGTTGATTTTAGGCAAACAAGTTCGCTATAAAATTTCAGGTAATTATGTCATTCTTCTACCATCCGTTTCCGAAACAAAAAAGGATGAAGCAAAAAAAGTTATTGATAAAACTGAAACTCAGCCTTCGTTTAAAGATAAAAAAACCTTAACAAAAACAACTGATAAAGAGCAAATTAGTTCTCTCAATACATTTTTCTTAAAAAAAATTGCTGTACCCAATACAGGAATCTCAATTGACGATTGTCATAGAGATATAATTTCAAAAAATGAAAAAAAAATGAGAACAAAAATTGCAACATTTATTTTAGCAACAACATTAAGTGCCACCACCATTTCGGCACAAACTACCAACGACTCTGTGTCATTACCCAACAAATTTGCTCAGGCAACCTTTATTTATCCTATTGGGACAAATGGAATCCAATCTACTAAAAATGCGTATAATTTATCGCTTAATATCCTTGGTGGATTTACCGGAGATATCAAAGGCTTTGAGATGGGCGGTATCTTCAATCTTAATAATTATGGCGTTTCAGGAGTACAAATGGCAGGAGTGTTTAATGCGTCGGGTTTAGGAAAAAAGATAGAGACAAACAAAGGCGTGCAGATGGCCGGAATTTTTAATGCCGTAAACGGAAATATGCCGGTGCAAATTGCTGGTTGCTACAACGGCACATTATCGAACAATATTTACCAAGCTTCCGGAGTTGTAAATACAGCAAAAACATCTAAAGCACAAATGGCGGGAGTCGTAAATGTGGCTAAAAATTCTGTTGTGCAGATGGCAGGAGTGGCCAACATCGCAAAAAAAAGCCCCGTGCAAATTGCGACTTTAAATGTTGCAGACACTACGACGACTCAAATTGGAGTTATCAATGTAAGTCGTCGGAATAAATTTCAAATGGGTGTGGTCAATATACGGGATACCGCCGATGGATTTTCGCTAGGGATATTTAATTTTGTTCTGCATGGCGGTGTAAAAGAACTTGAGCTTGCTGTTGGAGATTACGTGCAAGGAAGCGCTAGTCTTCGTTTTGGAACAAATCAATTGTACTCAATCCTTTCTTTCGGCTCCAACTTCGACAAAAAATATTATAGTACAGGATTTGGTTTGGGAACTAAAGCAATATTATCGAAGCATTTTGACATCGATTTAGAGGCCATTCATTATAATTTCTATGCTTCGTTTCTTGAAATGTCGGGCTATAACAGTTTAGTTCAATTCCGCCCTATACTCGACTTCTCATACGCAAAACATTTTAGTTTGTTTGCCGGCCCTACTTTCAATTTATCGTTGAGCGACAAAGTTGGAGAAGTTGTCAATCCACCATACGTTATCTACAATGTTATTGATAAACCGACTTTCCAATCTGACTTTTGGATTGGCTTCACGGCTGGCTTGAGATACAAATTCTAATCTATAATCACCATTCATAATAAAACTCCCAAAACAAATCTGTTTTGGGAGTTTTATTATATCAAATTCCAAATGCAATATTCCTGAGAAACTATAAATTAAACCTCGATATGCTTTAGGAGTTTAATCAATTCGTTCAACTGATTTTTTAGAACTTCTATGTTTTTCTGACTGTCCGGAGTTATTTCCACATTCATTTTTTTTATCAAATTAAACGGAATTTGAGCAGCTTCATCCTGCATGCTTCTTCCTTTTTCAGTCAAGGCAATCAGCACCTTTCGCTGATCGGTTTTTGCCTGAGTCCGCGTTATCAACCCGATATTTTCCATTCGTTTAAGTAATGGAGTTACCGTATTGGTATTGAGTATCAACTTCTCTCCTATTTCGATAACAGAAACATTGTCTTTCTCCCAAAGTACCATTAGCACCAAATACTGCGGATAGGTAATTCCCAGCGCATCCAAATCTTCCTGATATGCTCTGGTAATCAATCGTGAAACAGCATAAAACGGGAAGCAAAGTTGATTCTCCAGTTTTAATTGTTCGTATTTCATAAGCTCCTCTTAAAACAAAACGGAAAATAAATAGTTTAAAATCTTCGGTTTCGAAATTACAAAATTTAGAGCAACTTTTCAATATGGCTCTTCAGATTTTCCGGTTTTGTTATCGGCGAAAATCTTTTGATCGGATTTCCATTTTTGTCGAGCAAAAACTTTCCGAAATTCCATTTGATTTCACTTCCGGGAAAACCCCTCAATTCTTTTTTCAAATATTTATAAATTGGATGAGCATTAGCTCCATTCACATCTATCTTCGAAAACATGGGAAATGATACCCCATAATTAATCAAGCAACCTTCACTTATTTCCTTCGCATCGCCCGGTTCTTGGTTTGCAAATTGATTGCAAGGAAATCCAAGTATCACCAACCCTTTGTCTTTATAGTCTCGATAGAGCTGCTCCAGCCCCTCGTATTGTGGTGTCAAACCACATTTGCTTGCCGTGTTCACTACCAACACAACTTTTCCTTTATATCTATCCATTGCAACCTCTTTTCCCTGTAAAGAAGT
>JBBIID010000035.1:0-13227 GCA_037446675.1 Paludibacter sp. | reverse complement strand
ATGGTATAAAAAATACCCTTTCATTGCGATTGTGAAGATGTAAGCGGCACTGTATTTTTGCAATATAAAAATTAAACACATAAAAATTTATCATTATGGCAAAAATAGCAAAAAACCTTACAGAATTAATTGGAAACACTCCGCTTGTGACTCTTTCCAATTACAGTTCAAAAAAAGAACTTGAAGCAACAGTGATCGCAAAACTGGAATCATTTAATCCGGCAGGTTGTGTAAAAGAACGTATCGCACTTTCGATGATAGAAGATGCCGAAGCAAAAGGCGTTTTGAAACCTGGTGTTGAAATTATCGAACCTACCAGTGGAAACACAGGTATTGGACTGGCTTTGGTGGCAGCTGTAAAAGGCTATAAGCTTACTCTTACTATGCCAGAAACGATGAGCCTCGAACGCCGTAATTTATTAAAAGCTTTGGGAGCAAATTTGGTTCTCACCCCGGGAGCAAACGGAATGAAAGGAGCTATTGCTAAAGCAGAAGAACTTCACGCTGAAAATCCGGCATCATTTATCCCTCAACAGTTCGAAAACTCGGCCAACCCCGCAGTACATTACCGCACGACAGGCGTTGAAATCTGGAACGACACTGATGGAAAAGTTGATATCTTTGTTGGCGGTGTGGGTACCGGCGGAACCATTAGCGGAGTAGGAAAATATCTGAAAGAAAAAAATCCAAATATTCAAATCGTAGCCGTTGAACCAGCCGATTCTCCAGTACTTTCGGGCGGCGCACCTGGTCCTCACAAAATTCAGGGTATCGGAGCAGGATTCGTTCCTAAAAATTTCGATGCAAGTGTTGTGGACGAAATTTTTCCGGTAAGCAACGACAACGCGATTCTTACTTCACGCCAGTTGGCTCAACAGGAAGGACTTTTGGTAGGAATTTCTTCGGGAGCTGCCGCCTACGCCGCAACCGAATTGGCTCGTCGCCCGGAAAACAAAGGCAAAAACATTGTAGCTTTGTTGCCTGATACCGGCGAACGTTACTTGTCTACATTGTTGTATGCATTCGAAGAATATCCTTTGTAAGAAACAGTAAACGGTAAGCAGTAAGCGATAAACAGTAAGCAATTTTCAATACATTTTTCAATTCAAAACAATTCAATGCAACAGTCAGCAAAGGAAAAATTTCTGAAGCGGTTTTTTAAATCGCTTTCTGTTTACTGTTTGCAGTTAAAATAAAAAGATATGTCAGAAAGCAATTACAAATTCGAGACGCTGCAAGTGCATGCAGGTCAGGTAGTGGATGGAACAACAAAAGCGCGTGCCGTTCCAATTTATCAAACAAGTTCTTATGTGTTCGACGATGCGGCCGATGGTGCTGATCTTTTTGCACTGCGCAAATTCGGAAATATTTACACCCGATTGATGAACCCTACTACCGATGTGTTTGAAAAACGAATTGCAGCACTCGAAGGCGGTGTAACTGCCCTTGCCACTTCGTCTGGTCAGTCGGCGCAATTTTTGGCAATCAACAATATCGTTCAGGCCGGAGATAATTTTGTGTCAACTTCGCATTTATACGGCGGAACGTACAATCAGTTTAAAAATCAGTTTAAACGTCTTGGCGTAGATGTAAAATTCACTTCGGACGATAAACCGGAAACATTTGAAGCGCTGATTGACGACAACACAAAAGCTCTTTATATTGAAACAATCGGAAATCCGGATTTGAATATTCCCGATTTCGAAGCTATTGCTGCTGTTGCAGATAAATATGGAATTCCGTTGATTGTAGACAATACGTTCGGTGCGGGCGGTGCCATTTTCCGTCCAATCGAACACGGAGCGAGCATTGTTGTTGAATCCGCTACGAAATGGATTGGCGGACACGGAACTTCGCTTGGTGGTGTAATTATCGACAGCGGAAAATTCAACTGGGGCAACGGTAAATTTCCGGCTTTCACCGAACCGTCGGACAGTTATCACGGATTGGTATTTTGGGATGTATTCGGAACCAACGGTCCATTCGGAAATATAGCCTTCAACATACGTGCACGTGTAGAAGGTTTGCGCGACTGGGGAAATGCGATCAGCCCGTTCAATTCATTTTTACTGTTGCAGGGACTCGAAACTCTTTCACTCAGAGTAGAACGTCACGTACAGAATGCGCTCGAATTGGCTACATGGCTCGAAAATCATCCGGCAGTGGAATATGTAAACTATCCGGGATTGAAAAGCAGTCCGTATCACACTCTTGCAAATAAATACCTGAAACGTGGATTTGGAGGTGTTCTTTCGTTTAAATTGAAAGGCGACTCTGAAAAAGCCGACCAGTTGATTAATAGTTTGAAGCTGATCAGTCATTTGGCAAACGTAGGTGATGCTAAATCGCTAATTATTCACCCGGCTACCACAACTCACGAACAGTTGTCTCCCGAAGATAAAATTTCGTCAGGTGTTTTCCCCGGATTGTTGCGCATTTCGGTAGGAATTGAAAATATAGAAGATATTAAGGCCGATTTGGAACAGGGTTTTGCGGCTTTGTAATTGCAAAAAAGCACAAATCAGTAAGAATTTTCGGTTCTATCGTTTGAATGATTCGCTGGATTTACAATCTTCAAAAAAAAAGAAAATCAGGATTGCAACTAAAGTTGCAATCCTGATTTTTTTAAACAAAACAACACTTATATTTTATCTGTTATAAGCCTTTACCTGTAATTCATAATCATCTGAATTAATCAATTTTCCATCGAAGGATATTGTAACCAACTTGGTTTCACCCGGCATTAATGTAAAATAATTATCATTTACAATTGCAGGAAGTAAGCGCTCTCCATCTGATTTGCGAACCGCTTGAACATGTACAGCAAACGCCACTGTTTTTGACGAAGCAGGATTTGTTATGTTTGCCTGAACAACAGCTTTGTCGGCTTTTTTATAGAGCTTCGAACTAACTTTAAGATTCGCTTTAGGTAATGAATTTAAAGCAGTATAATCTCTTCTATCATTTCCTCTCCAATACGTATTTTCAGAAATTATCTTTCCGCTATTATCTTTAAGAGTCAGGCGAATAAAATGAACATTATCTAAGCCGTTGCTCTTCTGTGTTCCACTTAAAACGTCAAAATCATATAAAGAATATCCGTACCACGAGCCTCTTTCGAAACCAAACAATCTGACATATCGTGCATTTACTTCGCTACCGAAAATCAAATCTTCTACTCCTCCTAAACCTTCGGGATTTACATATCTGTCAGTCCATGTCGACCCATCGGAAGATGTTTGAATCTTATATGATTTTCCGTATGCACTTTCCCAGCTCAAATGAACTCCGCCAACAGCTTTTTCTTCGCCCAAATCGATGTAAATCCATTCATTATCCAATGATTTACTTGCCCAACGGGTATCTGCTTTGCCATCTGTTACAAAGTCAGGGTTACCATAAGTTGTTGAAGACGCATAAGCTTTTGCTCCCAACGAAAGATTTTTCCGTTCTTTATTGAAATCAATTGCAAAACATTTCACGGTACTATTTGATGGCGAATTTATTTGGACAGATTTGCAATAAGCCGGAACTTTTGCTCCATTAAGGTTATATACTTCCAACTCTGCCGTCAAATTATTTAAATTTTCGGACGTAGTATTCGATACTTTTACAAAATCATTCACCGGATTCCATAAAATGTGTACTGGTTCGCAAGCCGATTTTACGCCAAAATATGCTCCGGTAAGATCGTAATAATAATCATAGGTTTGCCAAACCATCGAAGGGTAAGCCGATTGGCTCATCCATGTCATGATACCCGATGCGTCCTCCCACATTCTATCCAACCAACCTTCGTACATGGCACGATTGGACTCGTAACTAACCAACTGAGCTTTTTCGCAATATTCTTCGATGCCTTTAGGTTTGCCGTATCGTTCCGATATCATTTGATCGTATCTGTCTGGTGCCGCATTAAAAGCACTTTCGCCAAAATAATGCAGATTCCACATTTCGTTTCTTGGCCACCAATCTTTTTCAGGCATAAACTTTTTGAAGCTTTCAAAATTAGGAACTACAGCAGTTCCAATTTCCGAACGCATTCCCCAGCCTTTTGTACCACCAATAGCATTAGGATAAGGAGTAAAATAGTAACGCGAATCGTACGCTCCCCACGGCCCACTACCGGTGAGATTACCAGTATTTGAATTTGCCTGAAAATATCGATCGTTATTATCAAAAGTTTTAATATTTTCAATCATCCAGCCGAGCAACGGAGGTTGAGGAAATCCTTCGTTGTCTCCACACCAAACGGCAATACTTGGGTGATTACGAACTCTTTTGATTTTTTCTATCATATTATGATTAAATGTTGCCAAATCGTTAGGCACATTAGGATTCGAATTAATCCAGAAATCATCCCAAACCATTATACCGTATTTGTCGCAAGCTTCATAGAATTCGTTATCAGTTGTCGATCCAAGCCAGTTACGAATCATATTAAAGTTCATTTCTTTATGCAATCGCACTTTTGTATCGTACTCATCGCCTCTACAACGCAATAAGTATTCAGACATACCCCAGTTTCCTCCTTTTATGAATATCGGAGTCCCATTGATATGAAAATGCAGTACTCCTCCATTTGTATCGTAGCTGTATTTCTTTATCCCAAAATTAATCGTTTTAGTTTCCGAAACCTCATCTCCAATTTTCACTGTCAACTTGCAAGCATAAAGGTTTGGTTCTCCATAACCATTTGGCCACCATAACTTTGGACTATTAACAGCCAATTGAGGATACAATCTTTTATCGAACTTAACTTCAGTCTTTTTTCCGGCAGAAAAGTTCATCGTAGTGGAAAATTCGATATTTCCCGGAGTAATGATACCAGTAACAGTTCCTAAAACATCTTTTTCCGAACTGTTTGCGATTGTTGTTGATAAATATAAATCGGCGCGGGCTTTACTTGGTAGTTCCGTACGAACCCATGGATCGGCAATGGTTAGCTTTCCTGAATTGCTTAGCCAAACTTTATCGGTTATACCAGAATTCAATCCCGGAACATAAGGCATCCAGTCCCAACCGCCACTCGATAAATAGTTAGGACTACCCTGATTTGCCAAAGGTGTTTGAGGTATCTGAATCAGAACGGCAAGCACGTTTGGTTTGTTTTTGTATGCGAGGTTGGTGATATTAAATCTGCCCCTATCCATAAATCCATCAAGTTTGCCCAATCTTTTACCATTAAGAAAGATTTCGCCATTTCTATTCACACCATTGAAATTCAACCAAATATCTTCCTGACTAAAATTTTCAGGGATATTAAAAGTTGTTCTGTACCAAAAGCTCCGATCGTATTTACTCCGATCCACTTTTTGGATGTTGTCGCCGAAGTTAGGATCTTTCTCTTTTCCGGCATTCACGTAAGCCGTGAAAACCGTACCCGGCACCAAACCGTTCACCCAATCGGAAGTATCATAATCGGGACTTAGCATTTCTGCTGTGTTTTTTACTTCAGATTCAGGTTTTAGTTTCCAAAGAATGTCTTTTTCACCACTGTGAAGATAGACTTCTTTGGCATAAGTTGAACTAACTGATAACAGGCCAATTAGCACCAACTGAGCAATTAGAAAAAATTTGTTTTTGATATTCATATCTATTGATTTTGTTGTTAAATTCAAATACTTTTTAGTCTGATAACTTTACTCTCGAACTGACTGAACATAGGGAAACGGATTCCATATTTCATCAGATAATCACCTGTAAATACTTTTCCTTCCAAAGGTGTAAACCATGTGTAATTCTTATCCTTGTTTAGCTCCGTTAATATGTATTTCTTGTCAGGTTGCAATCCCTTCAGGTAAAGCACCTGATTGTTGGCACCATTAATTTCTTTTTCCAGTAAATAAGAAAAAAGAACGGCATCATTTTTATCTTCGCTAACATACATCATGGCTGTGCGCTGACTCGTATAAGGTGACAAAAGTCGGTATAAATCGCCAAACTGAACTATCTCACGAATACTATAATAATCTTTGATTGCTTTTTTTGAAAATTCACGGTCATCAGCACTCATATCTTTTGGTTGAAGATCCATCCCTAGTTTTGCCGACATTGCAACATCAAATCTGAATTTCAACGGTACAATTCGCCCGGTGATGTGATTCGGAACTACAGACACGTGGCTAGCCAATGCCATGGCAGGGAAAAAGTGAGTGGCTCCCCATTGAATAAATATCCTGTTGAAAGCATCGGTATTATCACTTATCCAAAATTCGTCAAAATAAGGCAACGAACCATAATCGATACGCCCACCGCCGCCGGAACAAAGCATGATAGACACGTCTTTATATTTAGCCCTAACGCGATCCAGAACTTTGAACAGTCCTTTTACATAGTCAATATTCAGATGCGACTGCTTATCCGGTGACAAATAAAACGAACCTGAATTTGTAACGAAACGATTGCAATCCCATTTGATAAATGCAATTCCGGGATTTTCTTTCATCGTATTGTCTACCACCGAGAATACAAAATCCTGAACTTTAGGATTGCACAAATCCAGAATAAGCTGATTACGGCTCAAATCCAGTTCGCGGTTGGGTTGAGTAATAACCCAATCAGGATGTTTTTCATACAATTCACTTTTCGGATTAACCATTTCCGGTTCCAGCCATATTCCAAATTTAATACCATTTTTATGCGATTCTTCTACCAGTTTTCCCAACCCATTTGGAAGCTTTTTCTTGTTTACAGCCCAATCGCCAAGTCCCGCCTGATCGTTATTTCTCGGGTATTTATTTCCGAACCAACCATCATCCAACAGGAAAAGCTCAAAACCCATGTCCGCAGCATCTTTTATTATGCCGGATAACACATCTTCATTGAAGTCGAAATAGGTTGCTTCCCAATTGTTGAGCAACGTGGTACGCGTGCGATCACCTCGCCAAATACCGTACTTTTTGGCCCAACGATGAAAATTTCGGGTGATTTCACCTGTTCCGGCTGCCGAATACGTATAAATAAACTTAGGCGTTGTGAACACTTCTTCTTTTGCCAGTTTGTATTGACCAGCAAACTCATTAATACCAGAAATGATGTGTAAATTATTAAGTTCATCTACATCGAAAGTAAGTTTAAAGCTACCCGGCCACGCCAAAGTACCTCCAATAACGCGTCCTGCATCTTCGTTTGCCGAGGAGTTTAAAGACAAAAGAAAACACGGATGTGTAAATTGAGTGGCTCGAACGCCCAGTTTTGATTCAATCGACTTGTCGCCATACGAAAGTTTTGACTCTGTCATATTCATTTCATCGGCCCAATTGCCCGAAAACTGAGTCAGGTAATACGAGGGCTCCGAAACAAAAAGATGTGATGAGGCATAATTATATAGCATAATATCCTTTTTTTCCTGATGAGAAATTTCGGTCCATTGTTCGATAATGTTGTTATCAGTATAAGCATTAAAACATAGCTTTATCTCAAAAGGGTAAAACGCATCTTTCAAAACAATAGTTGTATTTTCAACTCCATCCGAAACTTTATGCTTTGATGAGCTAACATAAGTCAATTCGGTAGAAGTATTCCCATCCGCATGCACTACTCTCAAAGCAGGTTGATGAACATAAGAAGTTCCAAAAGACGGATAAGCATCTGCTTTTGTAATGAATATTTCCGATTCGTTTTCATCTCTCTGAAGTTTCTCTCCAAAATAGCATTGACGAAGTTTATGTTGATCGTCCACCTTATAAATAATCTCTAAAGCATTCGTTGTCACTGAAATAGTTTGAGAATGAAGAAATGACGGTAGAATAACGAAAAACAAGACTCCGAATAAATAATTTGTTTTATTGACCATGTTTAATAAGTTTATAATCGGAGACAAAGAAAAATAATTATTCAAGCCCTTGCGATAGAATAAATTATTTTGGATATGGATTATTCTACTTTTAGTTAAACATTAATATATCAAAGGAATATAATCCATATCCAAAATAATTTATTCTATTTCTGTCATATAGATATTACCCTTACTTTGTCTCGATAAATTATAAATCTAATTCAATAAAATGAAAAAAATATCTCTTCTGCTCATCTTTATTTCATCCTCCTTATTTGTTTTTAGCGCTGATTATAACGTCGCATCTCCCGATGGCCGACTCCAATTGAAAATAAGTTCGGGAGCGCAACTTACGTATCAAATACTTTTGGACCAACAGGCTATATCAGCCAAATGTGGAATTGGGATGACCATCAGAGGCAAGGCGAAGATTGGCGAAAATGCCGAAGTCAACTCCGTAACAAGAAGCTCTGCCGACTCAACAATAACCGTACTTTTTGGAACAAATAAAGAAATTGAAGATCGATGCAATGAAATGACACTCAACCTTGGAGACTATAACCTCATTTGTAGGGCTTATAACGAAGGAGTGGCCTATCGATTCGAAACAAAATACAGAGGAGGCATCATTGTAGAAAACGAATTAGCAGAGTTTGACTTTCCGGAAACACCCACTATTCATTTGGCTTACGAAGAACCGCCACATACAATGAGTCACTGGGAGCTACTTTATTCCAAATTAAACTCTATTGATGAATTCAGAGCGAATGATTACGCCATCACCCCCATCATGTTCAAAAATGAATCAACGGGATTAGGAATCACCGTTGCTGAATCCGATCTGATTGAATATCCCGGACTATACGTTCTACATCAGAACACTGACAAAAAGTTGGTTGGAAAGTTTGCCGGTTTTCCGGATCAGATTGAAAACACCAGTATTTATGACTCACAAAAAGTGCTAAGCCGGCTTGACTATATTGCAAACACCAAAGGAGCCCGACAATTCCCATGGCGTTGTTTTATTATCACGCACGATGACAAAGAATTGCTCAACAACAATCTTATTTATAAGCTTGCCAGCCCCTTGGCGCTCGATGATATATCATGGATTAAACCTGGTAAAACGGCGTGGGATTGGTTGCACGATGGAGAACTCGAAGGTGTAAATTTTCCTGCCGGTCCGGGGATTCCCCGCACATTGGAATTTTACAAATACTACGTTGATTTTGCGGCTGAAAAAGGATTGGAATACATGACGTTGGATGCAGGTTGGAATAGTTCGTACATTCAGGAATTATGTCAGTATGCTGCCAGTAAAAACGTAAAAATATTCGTATGGACATATTTCAATTTTGTGGTGAAAAACGAATCGATGCTCGATGACTTTAAAAACTGGGGCATTTCCGGTGTTAAAGTCGATTTTATCGCCAGAGATGATCAGGTTGCAACCGGTTGGCTGACTTCAATGGCTAAAGCCTGCGCCAAACGACAATTGATGATTATTATGCACGGTTCCCCAAAGCCAACAGGATTGCAGCGGGCATATCCTAATATTTTAAATTACGAAGGTGTTATCGGAGAAGAGCACAGCAAATGGAATGATGATTGTAGCCCGATCTACAGAACGGTATATCCATTTCTTCGCCTCTTAGGTGGACCTGCCGACATAACTCCCGGTTCTTTACGCAATACAACCAAACTTAAATTCACAGTGGATGATGTGGGTGCACCCAACAGCCTTGGAACTCGTACCCAACAAATGGCCATGTACGTCATTAATAACCAACCGCTGGGATTTGTGAGCGATGCACCAACAGAATATAAAAAATATCCGGAAGTTACCAATTTAATTTGTGGTATCCCATCAGTTTGGGACGAAACAAAACCACTCAAAGCCGAAATCGGTGAATACTTAATTACAGCTCGCAGAAGTGGCAATATTTGGTACGTTGGAGGTATTACAAACTGGACAGAGCGTAAAGGAATGGAAATAAGTTTCTCCTTTTTACCTGTTGGTACTACTTACGAAGCTTATATAATGAAAGATGTTCCGACCGTGAATAACGACAAAGGATTCAGGACGGGAGATGCCACCGCTTGTCAATTCGAAACCATAAACGTTGATTCCCAATCGATTTTAAACGTCGACTTTGCTCAGGGTGGTGGTGTGCTTATCAGACTTCGCCCTGTCAGCACAAATAGTGTAGAGACTACAAACGATAACATAACCAGCATTTGGTACGATAACGAAAACAGACTTATTCATTTTAATAACGATGCTGACAATTCAATTTACATCCTATACGACATAGCAGGAAGAAAAGTTAAGACATGTAATGCCTTGATTGGCTACAATACCATTTCAGCTTCCGATTTAATCAATGGAAACTACATTCTCTCATCAAGAGGTAAAAATAAAAAAGGAAAAATAATAATCTATTAAAAGTTGAAACGCAAAGAAACACAACAACAATAATTTCGGATTTAAGATCGATAAACATAACGCAATTAAAATTGCTTACTAAAAAATCATCACTTATAACAATTAAAATCAATGTATTATGAAAATTAAAAAACTACTTACTGCATGCGCTTTTGTAAGCGTATTTGGTGCTTTTGCCACAGAACCCGTAAAAGTACAGTTTAGTCTCATTCCCAATCCGACAGGAGATTTAGAAAATCCGTTTCCGGTTTATGTAACTTATGGACAGGAACTTTGGGGAGATTACAACAACGATGGAAAACTAGATCGATTTATCATCGGAAGCCAAGATAATTTCTATCTTTATAAAAATGAAGGATCATTTTTCTCAAAAGTTGAGTCTGGAATTACTCCTTTGAAAAATGCAACAGCTGTTTTGCAAGATTATGACAATGATGGTAATCTGGACATAATAATTGCCGGAAAAGATGCAAGCAATAATAATCATAACGAGCTTTGGAGAAACACCGGAGAAACGGGTGGATATACGTTTGCAAAGGATGAAACATTTACTAATTTTGAAATCGTTGATCATGAAGGACAAAGCCGATGCAATTTTATGGTAGCAGCCGATTTCGACAACGATGGTTGGGTGGATATATTTGCAACCGGCTTTGCTAAAGATGGTTGGTATGTGAAACTATATCGTAATAATTTAGGATATTTCGAAGAAGTTGAAAATCCGGTGAATGATAATCTCGGCCGAGGAGCTTTCCGCCAGATTGTAAAAGGCTCGGTTCAAGCTGGTGATGTAAACAATGATGGATATGTTGATATTGTTCTTTCGGGAGAAGATGCTGCTGATGGATACAATACTGTAACCACAATTTATTTTAATAATGGAGATGGAACTTTCCGTCAGATTGCCGATCCAACTGCATTTGCAGGACAAAACAGAGGTACAACATTCCTGGCTGATGTAAATAATGATGGTTATTTAGATATTATTGAAATGGGAGACAACAATAACTCTGGTAGAGATATTGGTGGAGGCCGCAAACGTGTTGCCAATATTTACTTAAACAATGGAAACGAGACATTTGCTGCAGGTGTTGATGCTGCTACTAATGGTATTTTAGAAATGAGAGCCATGCCATCGGTGGGAGACGTAAATAACGATGGATTAGTTGATTTTCTTGCAACAGGTGGCTGGGAAGATGACTTTACTCATTTATATTACAATAATGCTGACAATACATTTACAAATGAATTTATTCCAAGAGAAACTAACGGTCGTGATGGTGTTGCCAGCATCGTCGATTTTGATGGAGATGGAGCTTTAGATATTTCTATTGAAGGTTGGTGCGACGATTGGCACAATGTTTTATTAATCAATGACTGGGCTGAAGGTTTGGCTCGCCCAGAAGCTCCTACTACCCCTGCTAATTTCACTGTAACTCAAAGTGGTTCTGATGTAGTTTTGGCATGGGATAAATCGACAGATGATACTACTCCTACAGATGCCATCCGATATAACATTTATATTCAGGCAAAACAAGCTGAAACGGACGGTTATCGCTACACGTATACTTATGCTCCTGCCGATATTAGTACCGGAATACTTAAATCAACAGGTAAACCTCATTTTATTAGTGGAAATACCATAACAATGAAAAACTTCAATGCTCAGGATTACAACTTTGGTGTTCAGGCAGTAGACAATGGCTGGTTATCGAGCACTTTCAGTGTAGCTGTAGTTAATGGTTTAAAGCAAGATCAAATTTCTAACATCGTCGTAAGATCGTTAAATCATGTTATCAGCATTGAAAATGCAGAAAACGCTATTTTCTCAATTTACAATATGAAAGGTCAAATCCTTGCAAAAGATGTAAAATCAAACACATCGGTTAATGTGAAACAACAAGGAGCTTATATCGTAAAAATAAAAAGTGGAAACGACACCATTCTAAAGAAAGTTGTTGTTCTCTGATATCAAGCATAATGATTATATCAAAGGGTGTGCTTTTGTACACCCTTTGTACTTTTATCGAAATCAGAACATGAATTAATACTATATGTCAACTAAATAAGTTTTACATGAATTTATCTTTAAAAAACACTCTTACTCTTATTACCACAACATTAATTGTCCTCTCCGGATTCAGCCAGAATGCAACAGTGTTTAAAAGAATTGGGAGCCAACAAGAAAACGTCCAAGACCTTTTCCCCGGAACTCACAGAGCCCGTCCTGTTTTAGGTGATTTTACAAACAACGGTTTCATGGATCTATTTTATGGAGGTCAGGATATTGGCGGCTCAACGGGTTGGTATCTGAAGTTCATCAACAAAGACAATCGCTGGGGAGATCAGGGTGACGGAACATTTATTAATCCGCTTCTGAATTCGGACTATTCGGATCCGGATGTGATAAGGGTTGGCAACATGTATTACATGGTTTGTTCCGATTTCCATTTTATGGGTATGCCCGTACTGGAATCTGCTGATATGATTAACTGGAAGATTATTTCTCAGATTTATAGTCGCCTTGATTTTACAGAATATGATAACAACCAGCGCTATGGAGGAGGTTCCTGGGCTCCTTCTATCCGATATCACGACGGAAAATTCTGGGTGTATTTTTGCACTCCGAATGAAGGTTTATTCATGGCAAATGCAACTGACCCTCGCGGTCCATGGTCAAATCTTTTAAACGTGAAAAATATTAGCGGGTGGGAAGATCCTTGCCCTTTTTGGGACGACAACGGACAGGCTTATTTAGGTAGAAGCCAGTTGGGAGCCGGCCCGATTATTATACACAAAATGAGCGCGAATGGAACAAAACTGCTTGACAATGGTACAAAAATATACGAAGGGCCAACTGCTGAAGGAACTAAAATATTCAAAAAAAATGGATTCTATTATATAAGCATCCCCGAAGGCGGGGTCGGAACCGGATGGCAAACAGTTCTACGATCCAAATATATATACGGTCCATACGAGAGAAAAATAGTATTAGAACAAG
>JBBIID010000034.1:0-13443 GCA_037446675.1 Paludibacter sp. | reverse complement strand
GTCCCGATGGTGATGCTATGGGCTCTTCATTGGGATTATGGCATTATTTAATGACCTTAAATAAGGAGCCTGTTGTAATTGTTCCCACGGCTTATCCCGATTTTTTGAATTGGATGCCGGGCACGGAATGCGTAATGGTATACGAGAACGACAAAAAAACATCGGACGAATTTCTAGCAGGAGCCGATCTTATTTTTGCTCTCGATTTCAACATTCCTAAGCGGATGGATATTCTCGCTAATGCAGTTATGGCAACAAGTGCTCCTAAAATTTTGGTCGATCATCACCTGCATCCGGCAGATTTTACCAATATCGTTATTTCGCATCCCGAATTATCGTCGACAAGCGAGTTGATTTTTCGATTGATTTGCCGAATGGGCGATTTTTCGAAAATAAATCTGGCGTGTGCCGAATGTATTTACACTGGTATGATGACCGATACGGGCGGTTTTACTTACAATTCAAACAAGCAGGAAATTTACACCATCATTTCTGAATTAATAAAACTTGGTGTTGATAAAGACGATATTTACCGCAAGGTTTTCAATACATATTCGGCTGATCGGTTGCGTTTGATGGGATTTTGTCTGTACAAGAAGATGAAAATTTATCCCGAATACAAAGCAGCTTTAATTACACTTACGGCAAAAGAATTGTCGTTGTTCAATTATAAAAATGGAGATTCGGAAGGATTTGTAAATATCCCATTATCAATAGCCGGAGTCGATTTTTCGGTTTTCATGCGTGAAGATAAAGATAAAATAAAGCTGTCATTCCGCTCACAAGGCACTTTTCCTGCCAACAAAGTGGCTGCCGATTTGTTTAACGGTGGTGGACATTTGAATGCAGCTGGTGCGGAAAGTTACGCTTCAATGTCCGATACGGTCAATAAATTTGAAGAAGCGTTGGAAAACTATAAAGATTTTTTAGAATGAAATATTTGATAATACTTGGTGATGGAATGGCTGACGAGCCTATCGCATCACTTGGAAATAAAACCTGCCTGCAAGCTGCCAACAAACCCAATATCGATAAAATAGCTGCTCTGGGGCGCAACGGATTGCTGGATACAATTCCCGAAGGATTTGCTCCGGGAAGCGAAATTGCAAACCTCAGCGTAATGGGTTACAATGTACCAAAGGTTTTCGAAGGGCGCGGTTCGCTGGAAGCAGCTAGCATGGGTGTGGTAATTGAACCGGGCGAAATGGCCATGCGTTGCAATCTTATTTGCATCGAAAATGCTAAAATAAAAAACCATTCGGCCGGACATATCAGCAATGAAGAGGCTGAAGAGTTGATTCTTTTTTTGGAAAAAGAACTGGGAAACGATACAATCAGTTTTTACCCGGGTGTTTCGTATCGCCATTTGTTGAAGATAAAAGGCGGAAAAAAGCAACTAAAATGTACGCCACCACATGATGTTCCCGGAACACCATTTGCAGAAGTGATGATTGAAGCTGAAAACGACGAGGCAAAAAAAACGGCTGAATTGTTGAATGACCTGATTCTTCGTTCGCAGGAGTTACTCGAAAATCATCCGGTAAATTTGAAACGCGCTGCTGCAGGGAAAGACAAAGCCAACAGTATTTGGCCATGGTCGCCGGGATATAAGCCCGATATGAAGACACTGCTCGAGCTTTATAATCTGAAAAGCGGATCAGTAATTTCGGCTGTCGATTTAATTCGCGGAATTGGCGTTTATGCAGGATTGAAAGTAATCCATGTGGAAGGCGCAACAGGTTTGTACAATACCAACTACGAAGGAAAAGCGCAAGCAACGATAGATGCTCTCCGTACCGACGATTTTGTGTATTTACACATAGAAGCCAGCGACGAGGCAGGACACGAAGGCGATGTAGAGCTTAAAATAAAAACTATTGAATATCTGGATTATCGCGTAGTAAAGCCGATTTTCGAAGAACTTTCGAAATGGGATGAACCGGTTACAATTGCCATTTTACCCGATCACCCTACACCTTGCGCCATTAAAACGCATACAAAATCTCCTGTTCCATTCATAATTTATCGTCCGGGTGAAGAACCTGATGGGGTTGAAAAATATGATGAGTTTACAGCAGAAAAAGGTGCTTATGGCTTGCTGAAAGGAATGGAGTTTATGAAAGAGTTGATCAAATAAGAGGAAAATAGAAAGAAATATCAAATGAAATATTACAGTACAAACAAGAAGATCTCGGGTGTAAGTTTGCAGGACGCCGTGGTGAAAGGATTAGCAGAAGACAAAGGTTTGTTTATGCCTGACAACATCAAAAAATTGCCTCAGGAATTTTTTGATACGATAGAAACTCTTTCATTTCAGGAAATAGCGTATACGGTAGCCGATGCTTTCTTTGGTGAAGATGTTGAAGCCGAAGCATTAAAAGAAATCGTTTACGATACGTTGAATTTTGATGTACCGTTGGTTCATGTTAACGCTAATATTTACAGTCTCGAATTGTATCATGGGCCGACACTTGCTTTCAAAGATGTAGGTGGACGTTTTATGTCACGTTTGTTAGGTTATTTCATTAAAAAACAAGGCGAAAAAGATGTAAATGTGCTGGTAGCTACATCGGGTGATACCGGAAGTGCTGTTGCCAACGGATTTTTAGGAGTTGAAGGCATTCATGTGTATGTTTTATATCCAAAAGGGTTGGTGAGTCCAATTCAGGAATGTCAGTTTACGACGCTCGGGCAAAATATAACTGCATTGGAAGTAGACGGAACATTTGATGATTGTCAGGCTTTAGTAAAAGCTGCGTTCATGGACGAAGAACTAAACGCCAAATTGAAACTGACTTCGGCAAATTCAATCAACGTTGCTCGTTTCTTACCACAATCTTTCTACTACTTTTATGCCTATGCGCAGATGAAATCTATTCATCCAAAGCTTTCGACAGAAGAGCTGGAAACCGTATTCTGCGTCCCAAGCGGTAATTTTGGAAATATCACGGCCGGGCTTTTTGCCATGAAAATGGGACTTCCTGTAAAACGTTTCATAGCTGCTAACAACAGAAATGATATATTCTTACAATATCTGCAAACAGGAGAATATAAACCACGTCCTTCCGTTTCGACTATTGCAAACGCAATGGATGTGGGCGATCCAAGTAACTTTGCACGTGTGTTGGATTTGTACGGACATTCTCATAAAGCCATTACTTCAGAAATCAGTGGTGTAAGTTATTCAGATGAACAAATTTCGGAAACCTTGAAAGACTGTTACTCTGCTACTGGTTATCTGCTCGATCCTCATGGTGCGGTTGGCTATCGTGCGCTGAAAGAAATGTTGCAGGAATCAGAAAATGGAATTTTCCTTGAAACAGCGCATCCAGCTAAATTCCTTGAAACAGTTGAAGGAATAATCGGAGAAAAAGTTGAAATCCCTCAGAAATTGCAGGAATTTATGAAAGGAGAGAAAAAGAGTCTTCCAATGTCGAAGGAATTCGAAGGTTTTAAAAAGTATTTGATGACTAAATAAACTTCACTCTGAATGAAGTTTTTATCAAAATAATCTAATTCATGAAAAAGAAAGTTTTTGTAAGCGGTTGTTACGATATGCTACATAGTGGGCATGTTGCTTTTTTCGAAGAAGCGGCTCAATACGGTGATTTATATGTTGGTATCGGTTCGGACAAAACGATTAACGAATTGAAAGCCCGTAAAACAATCAACTCGGATGCGGAAAGATTATACATGGTAAAATCGCTGAAAGTGGTGAAGGATGCGTGGGTAAATAAAGGAAGCGGATTGCTTGACTTTTTGGACGAATTTAAGGAACTGAATCCTGATATATTTTTTGTAAATGCAGATGGGCATACTGCCGCAAAAGAAGCGTTATGCAAAGAAATGGGAGTTGAGTATGTGGTAAGCAAACGAATTCCACATGGAAACTTGCCTGCGCGTTCGACAACTGCTTTACGAAAAGAATGTAGAATCCCTTATCGGTTGGATTTGGCGGGTGGCTGGCTCGATCAGCCTTATGTGAGCAAACATTCGAGTGGTTCAGTGATAACAGTTTGTATCGAACCCGATTATGAATTTAACGATCGCAGTGGAATGTCAACCAGCAGCCGCAAAAAAGCCATAGAGCTTTGGCAAACCGACATTCCTGATGGCGACAAAGAAAAATACGCACGAACGCTATTCTGTTTCGAAAATCCTCCGGGAACGGAATATGTTAGCGGTTCGCAGGATTCGTTAGGGATCACGATGCCGGGCTTGAATAAATTTTATTACGAAGGCAGCTATTGGCCAACAGGGATAAAAAGCGTGCTTGATGATGACATTTTGAGCTGGATTGAAAAAAGCATTTGGATGATTCCGCTTTATCCGCGTGAAGCTGGTTACGACGTGCTTGCCAATGCAAATATCAATGAAACGGATGCTAAAAAGCTGAGTGAGGCAACAGAAAATTGCTGGAAAGCATTGGCAGAGAAAGATATAAAATTGACTGGTGAAGCTATGATTAAAAGTTTTGAAGCGCAAATTTCGATGTTTCCAAATATGGTTACGGCCGATATTTTAAATCAAATAGATCAATATAAAAACGACGTATCCGGCTATAAAGTGAGTGGAGCTGGCGGTGGTGGCTATTTAATTTTTCTTAGCGAACAACCTGTTGAAAACGCAATTCAGATCAGAATAAGGAGGTAATTACTCATTCAGTTTTTCCAAAAAAGCTTCCCAATTCATATTCCACGGATCTGTTTTTCTTCCCGGAGCAATATCGCTGTGTCGAAGCACATATTTTATCTTGTAACGGTTTTTTATGTCCTTTACTAAAGAAGTTAAAGCATTGATCTGTTCTTCTGTTGGGGATTCGTCGAATGATGTCATGAGTTCTATTCCAACAGAACAAGTGTTTACAGATGTTCTTCCATCGGGTAACTGACTTTTCCCTGCGTGATAAGATACATTTTTTTCGTCTACCAACTTATAGATTTCCCCATCACGACCAATGACATAATGCGAACTAACTCCATAACGGGAAAATTGTTTGATAACCAAATTAATATCATATTTCTCTCCTCCGGAATTGTTGAACGTGGAATGAACTATAACCGCATCAATTGTTCTGTTTTCAGCTGAACGAAAACCAAAATCCAGTGTTTTGTCGATAATGCTCTGTTTGTTTTGACTCCAACAAAGTTGACTGACAGAAACAGAAAATGTCAATAATAAAATAGCGTATCTTGTAATATTAGATGTCATGATTCCTTTTTAAATAATGATTTTACTTGCTTTAAATAATAATTGTCTATACTAAAAGTCACTTGTTCCGGACCAAAATAGAAACGATAAAGAATTTGGTCGGTTTTTAATAAAGACTCAATCATTTCCGGAGTAAATTCAACTACGAATTTATCATCATACCAGCTTTCGCTTTTTAGATCGGTGTTATATGTGGTTTTTACGCCGGTACTATCTTTTGTGGTTGTGGATGAAGTACTTGATTCCTGTCTGGTTTTCAGTTCAGGAGCTTCAGTTGCACAGTGAAGCTCAAACTTTTTGCCAGCTAATTTTACAAACCCTTTGTTGTCAACCTTAAAACTTTTTGTTGATCGCGAAATCACAAAATAGATCTTTACATTTTCGCCTGAATCGGCTATAGCTCTGCTATATGTAATGGTGGCATGGCTGATGTATGACGGGAATTCATCCGGACTTATGTTTTGAGTGAGCGTGTAGGTTTTTGTGTTTTTAAATTCATCTTCAAATGTTTTTTTTTGAAGTTGTCCAAAGAGCACATCCTGAAAACAGAACGCAAAACAGTGGTAAGATTAGATTGATTTTTTTCATTCTGTTTATTCTTTATAGTTGTTCGTTTTCGTTTATTTCGGGTTCTGTATCAGCAGTTTTTTCAATCTTCCTGTTTAAAATCAAATAATTAAACTTGAATTTTTTTGATAATACGAATGTAACAATAATCCCAAACAAAGCTAGAACTAAAGTCTCTTTGTTGACATATACATGTTGCTGGCTAAAAACAGCCGGTGTTTGAAGAACAGACGAAGCATTAGTGATGAATAGAGAGTAAAAAATATTATTTGCAGCATGTATTCCCATTGATAGTTCAATTCCATCGCTAACAACAGTGATAAAACCAAAAATCAATCCAAAAATCAGATATTGAGGCATAACCGCCCAAAATCCAAAATTGGCTACTTCGGGATTTGCAGAGTGCATCAGCGCAAAAAGTATGGCAGGAATTATAATGACAAACCATCTGCTTTTAGTCCAGGCTCCAATAGCCTGACCCAGATAACCACGAAAAACAAGCTCTTCGAATGTGGTTTGAAGCGGGATGAGAAGAAAAGAAATGATGACAAGAAAAATAAAGCTTGTTAGATTGAACTGAAGAGTATAATTCGATGGATCAAAACAATAATCTGCAACGAGATAAATTGCCATTAGGGCTGCCCAAATGCCCGCAGCATAAAAAAAACGGTTCCAGCGTATTTTTTTTGTGCCGTTTACAACTTCCGAAAAAGTTCTCTTGTGAAGCGGCTTAAGCAATAATATAACGGTAAATAGCCCTAAAACAAACGGAAACATCATCAGAATAAGTCCGACATTAGGTGATATTCCATAAGCAGTGAGGTCGGCCATATTATTCGGATTTGGACGCACCAATCCTCCACTTTGATAAGTTTTGTACGCTATAACTGCTATTAAAGGGATGGCTCCAATTACGTTGGAGGCAACAAATCCAACAAGAATATTAACTGAATATTTCCAAAATTGATTTTGCTTATCAAGAGCACGTTCTAGATGATTCATATTAAAATGATTTGAAGTTTGCACTGTAAAATTAACAGTTTAATTTGGATCTTTGAAATGTTAAGTAAAAGAAATGAATAAGTTTACATAAATAAACCGTTAAAATACATCCAAACAATATAACGAACAAATTTACCCACCAACATAGATAAAGCAACTATCCACCAACGGCAACGGAAAAAACCTGAAGCTACGGCAATAATATCACCAATGCCCGGAAGGAAAGAGAAGAAGGCAAACCAATCGCCATATTTATGTATTTTGTCGGCAAATTTCTCAATTTTTTCTTTCTTAATGCGGAAATATTTCTCTATCCATTCCATTTTGCCAATCCGCCCCAGATAGTAGCAAGTCATTCCTCCTAACCAATTCCCAACAGTGGCTACCAAGACGCATGTCCATTCGTCGAATCCACCAAAGACCATGGCCGAAAAAATAACCTCAGAACTGAAAGGAACAACGGTTGCAGCCAGAAAAGAGGCTATAAAAAGCCCGAGGTAACCTAATTCGATAAGTCCGCCCATTAAAAGAATATATATTTAGAAACGACGTAAAGAATGTTGACAGATACAAATACAATAAAAAGTATACCGTAAAAGTTATTCGTTTTCAGGGTGAAAGCGTACGATACCAGCATGGAATACAAAAAAGCCAAGAGAGGCAAAAACAAAACAAGCTGATTTCTAAAAATAACAGACAGAATTGAAATGGAAACAATGAGCAAGATGAAGAAATTTAGATTGTTTCGTGTTCGAATGGCATCGCTATTGGTGATTGAAAACATTCCAAATAGCGAAATAATAAGGATTAAAGCAACACAGCCTGTATAAATTATTCTTGGAAGCGACAAACTTAAATCGCCAATGTTGAGATTGAAATTGGCAGTCAGTATTTGTGTGAATTCAATTTCCTGATGCAAAAAATACAATCCTGTGAAGTACAATATCCATGGAGTAATCAAACCGAATAACGTCGCCAAGAATGTTCTCAACGAGAACGATTGAAGAATTATTAACCCGAACCAGAAAACAGGAATAAGAAAAATAAGTGGATTGATAATTAAACTTGCCACACCGATAAGGAAACTACTCATAAAAGCCATTTCGGAAGATTTCCGGTCTCTGTAAGTGTTTAGAATATAAAACAAAGACAAAATGAAAAGCGTAAGGCAGATGTGAGATCCATTAATAATGTGGGTCTCGTTCCAAGAACTTAATAATAGCAGAAATATGAAAATAGGAAGAAAAGTCCTTGTCTTAATAATCGTATATCTGTTGTTGATCTGGGCAACCAAAAAAGCATTAAAGAGCGCGAAAGCGACACTTCCAATATTTGATAGCAAAGTGTTTGGAATTAAGAAATCTTGCAGGAAGTTTACAAATAATGAATTTTCGGTAGGTAAGCTTCCGAAACGGTTACCAAAATAAGACGAGAGCCAAATAACAAAGCACGATGCAACTAAAATAACTGCCAGTGGGATACTCGGTACTATTATATTCTTTAAAGATACTTTCATTTAAAAACTTGGTTGAACAAGGAGTTGTTTTTTTCTGCTTCAGGTAAATTATATCTGTTTTCGCAGTGTTTACAAAATTACACTAAAATTTCAGAAAAGAATAGTCGGCCGTATTCTTTTGTCCTTGATTTGATGTATAAACAAAAAAAGTGCCTGTAAAATAGCATTACAAGCACTTTCATTTTTTGTCTTATTTCAAACCTCTTTTCTTTAATAAAGCATTCGGATTTGGATCGGCTCCACGGAAAGCTTTGTACAATTTCATCGGATCGTCCGAATCTCCACGTTCGAGAATGTTTTTGCGGAATGCTGTTGCAACTTTAGGGTTGTAAATATCTCCGGTTTCTTTAAATGCCTGGAAGGCATCAGCATCGAGCACCGCTGCCCACGTATAGCTATAATACCCGGCAGAATATCCGGTGGTGAAAATATGATTGAAGAAAGTGCTGCGGTAACGTACAATGATTTCAGGAATCATACCCATACGTTCAAGCGACGCTTTTTCAAATTCATTTACGTCGAAATCAGCTGTATCTTTAATCGTGTGATAATCCATATCCAAGATCGAAGCTGAAAGCAATTCAGTATTAATGAAACCTTGATTAAACGTTCCTGCTTTCTGAATTTTATCCATCAGTTCCTGAGGCATCACTTCACCTGTGATATAATGTTTTGCGTATGTTTTCATTACTTCAGGTTCCCAGCACCAGTTTTCCATTACTTGAGATGGAAGTTCTACAAAGTCGCGCGAAACATTTGTTCCCGAAAGCCCCGGGTAGGTACACTGAGTAAGCAGTCCATGCAATGCGTGTCCAAATTCGTGGAAAAGTGTTTCAACTTCGTCCATGTTTAATAACGATGGTTTGTCGGCTGTTGGTTTTGTGAAATTTCCAACATTGCAAATAATTGGGCGATGATTCACACCATCTTTCTTATATTGTTCCACGATATTATTCATCCAAGCTCCTGCACGTTTTCCTGCACGTGGGAAATAGTCGGTATACAGAATTCCAACCAAAGAACCATCCGCATCTTTAACCTCGAACACCTCTACATCCGGGTGGTAAATTGGCATGCTGTCCAGTTTGCTGAATTTCAGACCGTAAAGTTTTGTAGCCAAATCGAACACACCTTGACGAACATTTTCGAGTTTGAAATAAGGTTTCAAGGCTTCTTCGTCCAAATCGTATTTTGCTTTACGAAGTTTTTCGGAATAATACCACCAATCCCATGGTTCCAGTTTTTCTCCTTTACCTTCGGCATCCATCAGCTTTTGAAGTTCTTTAGCTTCTTCTTTGGCTTTAGCAACTGATGGAGTCCAAACCGATTGTAGAAAATCATAAACTGTTTTGGGCGTTTTAGCCATCGTATCATCCAAAATGAAATCGGCCGAAGTTTCGAAACCTAAAAGATGCGCTTTCTGAGTGCGCAATTTCATTATTTTCACGATCACAGCTTTGTTGTCCTTGTCGTTGTCGTGGTTAGCTCGGGTGGTGTAAGCCATCAGCAACTCTTTGCGCAATTCGCGATTTTCGCTGTATTGAAGTACCGGAATAAAGCTTGCTTTTTGAGTGGTGAAAACCCATTTTCCCTCCAAGCTGTCTTCTTTTGCTGTTTCAGCGGCAGCTTGTCGCACGCTTTCGGGTAGCCCTGCAAGTTCAGCCTCGTTTTCTACAACTTTTTTGTATGAATTTGTTTCGTCGAGCACATTTTGACCGAAAGCCAACTCGGCTAAACCTAATTCCTTGTTTATTTCCCGGAGTTTAGCTTTGTCAGCATCGTTCAGGGCTGCTCCGCTGCGAATGAAATCCTTATAGTATTTTTCTAACAGACGGTTTTGTTCTGCAGTTAATCCAAATGTTGCCCGGCTGTCGTGCAGTGTTTTTACCCTGGCAAAAAGCTTTTCGTTCAAATAGATATTGTCGTTGTGTTCCGATAAAATAGGCGAAATATCATTCGCAATCTTCTCCATTCCTTCATTTGTTTCGGAAGAATATAAGTTGAAAAATACCGAAGACACTTTATGGAGTAATTCTCCACTATAATCAAGAGCCGCAATGGTGTTTTCGAAAGTTGGCGCTTCCTTGTTGTCGGCAATAGCATCTATTTCCGCTTGATGTTGCTTAATTCCTTCGGTGAAGGCCGGCATATAATGCTCGTTTTTGATTTTATCGAAAGGCGGAGCTCCGTACTTGTTTTTGTACGCTTCGAGAAATGGATTGTCGTTTTTGGCACATCCTGCAAAGAGTAATCCCATCATGAGTGATAATACGATTTTTTTCATCTGTAATTTATTTATAATACTTTTTTAGCAATTAATGATCACAAAGATAAGGTTTTGTGAATGAATATACAATTAATTGTAAATTTTTAGAAACAAACGAGTGGAAATTATTTTAATGTTGAAGTTTGTTCGGTAGAAATTACTGTCTTCAAATTTCGAAAAATTGAAAACTGAACATTTAATGTTTGCCTATTTGTAATTATTATGATAGATATTTGGTGGACGTAAGATAATTTTAATGGATAAATGCTACAATTAAGGGGATTTTTTTGTAATAAATAGTTTTGGAATTTAGAATATTAATCTTTTTAAAACTTAAATAATGTTATTAAAGCAGAAATGAACAAATTGGATGTTAACTCACAGATATTACTTTTAAATTTTATAAACGTCTATTTTTCAATATTTTAATATTCTTAATGTAGTAATTGAATGTTAAAATTTGCATATGTTAATGTAGCAAACGGTCAATATTAAATATCTATTGTTCAATATTTTAGATAAAAAAATGTAAATTTGGGATTAATAAAATCCACATAAATAATTGCTACAATTTTGGTATTTCCCTGAAGAAACTACAATCAAAAAATGGATAAACAATGATGCTTTCGAACGAAGATGTATTTAGCTTTGATGAACTATTCGATATAACTGAATTGCAAAAAATGCAAGATCTGTTTTCCGAACTGACAGGTCTTGCTTCCGTGATTACTTTAAAAGATGGAACTCCGGTAACGAAACCGAGCAATTTTTGCTGTCTGTGTAATATAATCCGCAGTACCGACAAAGGATTAATCAATTGCAGGCAGTCGGATTCTCATTTGCTACAAATGAGCAAAAATTCTGCAATTGGTCATATGCAGCCTTGTTTAAGTTTAGGTCTTTGGGACAGTGCAGTGAATATTGTTGTCGATGGAAAACATGTGGGTAATTTGATTGTAGGGCAGATCAAAAATGAAGAACTGGACTTCAATAATATTTTGGATTATTCCGATTCTATTGGAGCTGATAAGGATGAAATAATAGCGGCCTACGGAAAAGTAACTGTTATGAGCACCGAAAAGTTACACACAGCAACGTTGTTTCTGAATTTGCTTGTAACAGAGTTTGCTGAAAAAATTTCGTACAAAAAAAGACTTAAGTTCGATTCGGAGATACTACGTAGAAAGGAAATGGAAGATTTGTTGAAATCCTCTGAGTTGAAATTTCGTAGTTATTTGGAATTTTCGCCTCACGGCATTGTTATTTCCGACGAAGATGGGAAACTGGTAGAAGTAAATACAGCAATAACCAGAATTACGGGATATAATTCTGATGAGCTGTTAACCACCGATAAATGTGAATTGTTTGCTCCCAACAATGAAGGAAGATGCAAAAAACATAATCAAAAGGCTCGAAAATATGGAATGGCTTCGGATGAACTGGAGCTAAAAACAAAGTCGGGCGAAATAAAGTATGTGCAAGTGGATACGATAAAAATGCCCAACCGGAAATATATCGGTTTTGTTAGTGACGTTACTTATCGCAGAAAAATTGAAGATAATCTCAGACAGAAACAGCAATATCTGGAAGAAATTCAAAAGATAGCAAGAATAGGAAATGCATCGATTGATTTCGAAAAAGGAACATGGGAAAGTTCAAAAGTGCTGAATGACATTGTGGGAATTGATAAACATTATGGAAAGAGCATTGAAAGCTGGATTCAAATAATTCATCCGGAAATGTTGCCTAAATTAAAGGATTATTTTTTGAATGACATTGTTCCAAACAAGCTTGCCCTTGAAACGGAAATAAAAATTATTCGTCAGAACGATGGGCAAATCCGATGGTTATACGTAGTCGGACAACCTGAATTTAATGATACAGGCACAATTAAAAAACTCCTTTTTACGTTGCAGGATGTAACAGAGCGGAAAGAGTGGACTGATATATTGTATCAAAATGAGGCGCTTTACAGAAGTATTCTCAATACTTCGCCCGATATTATTGTTGTGGTCGATTTAGATGGAAAGGTGAAAATGCTTTCGCCTATTGCCAAACAACTGTATGGCTCCGACGATGTGAATAGCATTATCGGGCGTTCTATTTTTGAATTTGTTGATAAAACCGATCATGCAAGGATGTTGAGCAATTTCAAGAAAATGTTCGACGGCTATTTAGGAACTATCGAATACAAAATGATACGCGCCAACGCAGAAGTTTTTCCCGCCGATGTGAACGGAGATGTAATTAGAAACAACAACGATGAACCTACCGGATTAATATTTATTGTAAGAGATATTACAGAACGTAAGCAGGTGGAAGAAAATTTGGCCAGTTCGAAAGAACAATTACGCGAATTTGCAGGCCATTTACAAAGCATTCGTGAGGAAGAAAAAATTGCTCTTGCTCGCGAAATACATGATGATCTTGGGCAAATATTAGTTGCAATGAAGATTGAAATTGGCATGTTTAAGAAGCAAGTCAATAATTCAAATCATCCTGTATCGGCCACTTTGGTGGAAGAGGAAATGACAAAACTTTCGGAGCTGACAAACAAAACAATTGCTATTACACGCAGAATAATGTCTGATTTGAGATCAGAAAATGTGAACAATCTCGGATTTGTAGAAGCTGCGAAAATGTATATTGATAACTTTTACGAACGATTTAAGATTGAATGTAAATTTGAGAATAATGTAGGAGAGATTGAGTTTAGCCAAAAGCAAACCGTGGCATTGTATCGGATTTTGCAGGAATCGCTGAACAATATTGTAAAGCATGCAAATGCAAGTTTTGTTTTCATACGTTTAAATCAGACTTTAGATATGCTTTGTTTGCATATTGAAGATACTCATCAGGTTTCTCAATTAGACTTTTAGCA
>JBBIID010000033.1:0-13446 GCA_037446675.1 Paludibacter sp. | reverse complement strand
ACCTTGGGATAAAAGCATGATGAGTGAAGAAGCTCAACTTGAACTGGGATTCCTTTAAGAAAATAATTTGTTGTAACTTGCAGTAAATGGCTATAAACGATGATTTGATAAAATTCATTGTTTACTGTTTACTGTTCACCGTTTACTGTTGTATTTATGGTATATTTCCTTTCCGACGCACATTTGGGTTCACGACTGATAAAAAACCAGCGAGCGCACGAAAAGATGCTCGTAGATTGGCTTGATAAAATTAAAGTTGATGCGTCGTCCGTTGTTCTTCTTGGTGATATTTTTGATTTTTGGTTCGAATACCGCACGGTAGTACCAAAAGGATTTACACGCCTTTTGGGAAAATTAGGCGAACTGGTCGACAAAGGAATTGCTATCCATTTTTTTACGGGAAACCATGATATATGGACTTTCGGTTATTTTGAAGAAGAAATAGGTTTGATTGTACATCGCTCGCCGATTGTTCTCGAATTGGAAGGAAAGAAATTCTTTCTTGCTCATGGCGATGGATTAGATGCTAACGATCACGGTTTTAAACTTCTCCGAAAGATATTTCATAGTAAAGCGGCGCATAATGTTTTTCGTTTAATACCTCCGCGTTTGGGGCAGGAGTGGGGCTATAATTGGTCACGCAAAAACAGAGAGAAAATTATCCATTTTGAAAACAAATACATGGGTGAAGACCGGGAAGCGTTGGTTGTTTTTGCAAAAAAATATGCTCAGGAAAACACCGATATAGATTTTTTCGTATTCGGACATCGACACATTCCGCTTGACTTGCAAATAAGAAACAATAAACGAGTCGTTATTCTGGGCGACTTTGTTTCTGTTTTTTCGTATGGCGTTTTTGATGGTAACGATTTTCGACTGGAATATATGGAAAATATCCCTACTGACACCATTTATTTTCATTGATTTATACTTTTCGTTACCACGGATAAATAATTTTATTCACAGAGGGGATGACCTTAAAGTCATCCCCTCTGTGCTTTTTCAACCTATTGATACCTAAAAGTGGATAAGTTTTCATTACTTTTTGTTCTTATCAAACCCCTACTGTCTCATTTAGAATTAATTTCCCTTATTGTTTAAAATATTTTTAAGTTTGTCAATATTTCGATTGAAATCTTATGTTAAATACGAAAGATATTTTGTACGTTTGTTGCTCAAAAAACAATAAAAGCAAATACCGAAAGGGAATGAAGAAAGAAATCATATTAATCCTGTTGGCTTTTTTAATGTTTCAATGTATACAACCCAAATATATTGTCAAGAAACAATCAGAAATTAATTTGTTGGATTTAAACCATGCAACAATCAATTATATTCCTATAGCCGATAGCGATTTAATTAACTCGAAGATTTTAGATTCGACATACTGTCTGATTGAAAGTAAAAAGTATTCACGATTATATACCTATATTCACTTTCTTGAAGGTACCGGAATTAATTCATCCGAATTTCAGTTGGCTAAAACATTGCATTTGATAACTGATAAAGAATATAATCAGGCAAATCAGAGTGTTCAGTTGATTGAAGAATCAGATTACAAATTGCTAAAACGATTGTTAACTATTGATTTGAAATATGAAACTGCCCGGATAAATGGAGGTTTTAATTACAATGAACTTTTGAAAAGCTATCAATCTGTCATCGATTCGTTTCCGAATAATTTACCGTTAAAGAAAATTGTTGCCATACGTTTAAGATATTTAAGATACAATTACTAACTTCAACTCATTCCAGTTATGCGTTACATTTACTTTTCTATTATTATTCTACTATCAGTTTCGTGTTCTGAGTCTAAAATGCTTCAAAAAAGCCTGGCGAAATATCAGATGCCAATAGGATATTTGCATGATAGTCAGACAATCAACTATCCGGCTAGTGACTCTTTGTTTGTTCGGTTGAATAATGAGCCTCTGGATAGTATAACTTCTGTTTCTAAAATCAAAGCTTTGTTTTTGCCTTTTATTGTGTTTAATTACTACGAAATTAATATGAAGGTGAATTTAGGACAGAATTCTTTTCAACAGCCATACAGCGAGTTCTTCAAGGGCTCATTGATAGAAGAAAGTAAGCGTACAGCCTACTTTGGAATAACCGATCGTGTGGCGAACGACTCTGTTTATACACTGGATATTACGATAGACTCATGTAGTACGATTTCGAAATATCGCAGAACTTCCAGTGTAATGTATTTACTCATTGCTTATTCTTATGGGTTTAGTGAGTCGGGCTATCCGGCGGAAACCAATATGAAGGTGTCAGCAAAGTTGAGTAAAGGAGGAAGACTTATATACCAAAAGAACTATAGGATTAAAAATGATCAACCGTTTTTAAATCCTCGAAACCCGAATAATATACGAAGGGACTTTGTTGCAAATATGGTTGAATCACTTTCATTAAGCACTAAACAATGTATTGAAGATATAATATTTGATGTAAATAGTGCTATTCGAAATTGAATTATTTAGTTAATATCCCTCTCGTTGGCAACGAGAGGAAAAACAGTTAACCAGATAAAAAATTCTAAAATAATTAAACAATAAAATAAGTTATTTACGCAATGGAACAGATCTACAAAGATTTTGAAAAGACAATTAAGAAAAATGTATCATTCCGTTTTACACCTAAATACAGCGAGAATCTGGAGTTGCCGGGAGTTAATCCGCGTTTAATAATTGAAGTGGTTCAAAAAGTAGTAGAGGCTCTCGATTGGGAAGTAATTTATATGGACGATTCATCGCTCGAAGCAAATACAACGAAGAGTAAATGGTCCGCTAATTATGCAGTCACCATATCACTAAACCATGTAGGTCGCATGGAAGTAAAAAGTGTATCAACAGGCAACGAAATGATTGATTTCGGAGCCAACTCAAAAAAGGTGAAACTCTTTATATATGCTTTTCAGGATATATTTGGAAAGTATGACCAATCGGCATTAAACGAGCTTCAAAAACAAGTCGATAAAGAAGATAAAATGTCCGACTATGTAATTCCTGAGACTCTGCCACAACCAGTTACATTAAAAACACCCAATAGACTGATTGTATGGATAGGAGGTTTATTATTTTCTATTGCTGCTGCTTATCTGACGGCATTAATTTCTTATCATGGAATTTATATTATTGGAATATTTGAAATAGTTACTGCATGGCTGGCTGCATTTTGTATAAAAAAATTATTGAAACTGAGTAATTTTACAGACCTTAAAAGCTACATGCAATTAGTGGCAGTAATGACGACTATCATTTTTATAGGTGAACAATTTTTTCAATATCTCATATTTATAATCGATACAGGTTATACATTTATGAGCTTCTTCGATTTTATGAGTGAAAAAATTGCAGCAGGTATAAATTACAAGAATCTGAATATGGGCCCGATAGGTCTGATTGTTTCATGGGGTCTAGAGATTTTTCTGTTGTATATATTCTTAAAAATATTAGTTCTTCAGAAAGTAGTTATCTACATGGCAACACGCGTGCAACCTGAAGTGGTAGATTTTGCTAAATATTATTTTGTTCAGGGAAAAACAGAAGACGAAGTGAAAGCAGAACTTAGTAAAATGGGTTGGAATACAGATTTACATCATCAAATGGTCTGGGATGCTTTTGGAGGTATCACAGGTATTCTGCAATTTAGAAGAAAATAGCACAATTACTTCTCATTTGCAACGAAGGATGATTGGGTAAGCGTTTATAACGCAGAAAAATTATTGAATATAACTATAATTTGATTGCTTTAATAAACAAACCACAGATTGCAATTTTTTGAGAACTCAAGACCTATGGTTCAGCGGTAGCAGGAAATAAAAGATACTTTATTTTTGTATTGATTGGAAGCACGTTTATATTATAATAAGCGTGCTTCTTATTTTTAAACACATTTAAGAATATCTGTTCAGAAATCAATATGTTCAATTTTATTTATGTTTTCATTGGGTGCTAAACAAAAAACAAAACCCTATACGATTATTGTATAGGGTTTTGTTTCTAAAGAAATTAGTTTTTATTCAGTAATAGGAATATATTGTATTACCCAATTGTTGTTTGTAGTTTCTTTGCTTAAAACCATAATTTGAGTTTCAGCATTGTTTGTGTAAACATAATACGCCTGCAAAGAAATCATTTCAGATTGATCGTTTTGGTATTGAGTGTCAAAATAATACTTTTTTTGAAGGAAATAATCGTTATCATCCAACTTATACACACAATTGTTTGCTGAATAAGAGGAACTTCTGAGCACCCACAGCGAGTTGTTGGAATGAGTTACCCAGCTAACTCCATAGGTGCTACCATCATCAAAATTTAGTTTGCCTATTGCATTAATCTCCGTATTAAATGTATCGCTTGATCCTGTAGAACTGGAAGTTCGATATACATTGCTGTTTTGAGCAAAAATATATTGTCCGTCTTCAGAAAGCCAAAAGTTTGTTAAATCCATGTGAGAGTAACTTTTTTTGCTTTTAGTTGATATGTCAAATGCGAAGAACCCACTTGGTGAAGTGCTATTTCTGGTTCCAATTAAATAGGGTTGACCAGGTACTTTTTTTATTTTAGACTTTCCATCTAAATCATCTCTCTCTGCTTCATAAGTTTCACCGGTTGCTGTATTTATCCAGTGTATCTTAGTAAAACTTCCGCCATTTTGGGTTAAAGCAAACCAATCATTTTCTGCCCAAGCCACATCATAAACAGAATAGCTTAAGTCGTATGTGTTTGAAATTGTATGATTCGATAAATTGATAATGCTTAAAGATCCATTATGACCAATGGCAGCTTTCGTCCAGTCTTCAGTGATATCAAAGCTGGTTGGAGCTTTACTTAGAGCGATTTCAGTTGTAACAGATTTGGTCGCTATATCGCAAATTATGAATTTGTTTGGTTGCGATGTTACATAGTATAATTTATTGTCAGCTTTATTGAACATCACATCTATTATATTACCCTCTATCAAACGTATATTGTCTTTGTTTCCAGGTGCAAGTGCACTAACTGTGATATCATATGTGGGGCGTTGCGGATCATTTGTTATAAGTTTTACAGTGGCTGTATTTTGTCCGGGTTCAAGTTTTGACCGATCACATTGGAAATCAATATATGCAGAATTATAGGTTGAGAAACTTCCACTCGATGGAGACACTGTGAGCCATGCGGGTAGATTCTCAAATTTCCAAGAAAGAATACCATCGCCGTAATTACCAAAGGTTAAAAATTTAGATATCTCTGTGGTTCCAAAATTAATATCGTTAGTGTATATATTTAAACTAGGAGTTCCAAAATAAATACTGACACTTATCGACACTTCAGGTCTTTGTTTGTCGTTTGTAGAGAGGACTATAGTTCCATTTAATAACCCTATCGAATTTTGGTTCGGTTGTATCTTTAAAGGGATGTTATAGCTGGTATATTCCTCTAAAAACAGACCATTAAGAGTTAGGCTTGTAGTATCTATGGCCAACCAGTCGGGCATACTCACAACATCCCAAATTAGTATACCGGAGCCGGTGTTTTTTATTTGCAAAGAAGAATGATCATTTTGTATGGACATTGAATTAGCAACTTGAATTTTAGGATTACCTTCCGATATATATGCTACAGGCACCTTATACTCTGTACCGCTTACTTTTATCGTCATGTTTTCAAGATAAATACCAGTGGCTTTGTATTCGTCAAACTCACTAACGGAACAGTTTACTACGGCAGAGCCATTTAAGAAATGTCCATTCATCGGCTCAATGTTTAACCATGATGGCTTTGACACAATAGTGTACTCTTCACTTCCTAGTCCGGTCAATCCAAATGTATAATCGGAGCTATCCCATTGAGGCGAAATGTATAAATTTGAGTTACAAACAGGAACACTTACTTTTTCAATATTTTCGTTCAAAAAAGCGTCACTACAACCAGTGATTAAAATGACCAGTGTAAAATATATTGTATTTTTAATGATATTATGCATAACTAAATTTTTTTATCAATAATCAAAAGTGAAAACGTAAAACGAATGAATAATCAATTCTTGATAGATTAATTGCCTCATTTAATTCGTAATTTAATAACTCTTCTTCATAATCATCAGTTCCTTTACTTTTAATATTAACTTTCTTCAGTGTGGAATAAATAAAGTTTCCTCCGAGCCCTAATGACATGTATGGTAATAATTTGTATTCAGCGCTGATTCCAATTTTTCCAGCTAAGGAAGTTCCTGTGAGTAAGGAGTTAGTGTTAATGTTATAATATATGCCAGACTCGTAATAAGGATTGGAATTCTGTTCTTCTAATCTGTAAAACAAAAAACCACCGGAGATAGACTCATTAAGAGTTATCTTATGTTTTTTGTCTAAATTTTGTTTAAAAAGAAGAGATGGACCAGCATAATTAATATATTGTCGGCTTTGTGAGGATGTTGTAATGTAAAACATTGACTGATATGCAGATTGAAAACTATCCTGATGAGACATGTTGAGAAATGAATAATCCACCCCGACACCTAAAAAATTAAAAACCATATAGTGAGCCGACAAGCTTAAGTGCAAACCTGTTTTTAATTTACTGTAAAATTCATCCGGATAGCTGGTTTGCATATTATCGAATAACCAAGGAGTATTTGAGTATCCTGTGCTTAATCCAACTTCCCATAGATTATCAGGCTTGTTGAAATGTATCGTATTTCTATTTCGTCGGATGGTCTTCGCTTCATCTGGAATATATTTATATTCGATAATTTGGTTCATGTTTATCATTTTTCCCGATCTTGAACCATCAGAATTAGTTACTTCGTATCTGATATAATCATCCTTTATAGACACTATCTTACAATAAATTGTATCGTTTTTATCGGTTATGATTTCATCCCAAGCTTTAAGGCTAAAAGCTTGTAGCAGAAATAAAGAAAAGAGCAGATATTTATTCATTTTTTCACTTAATTTTTTTTGCGGCAAATTTAAGTAAAAAAATGATATTTCCAACTAATATTAAGAATATTAATATAAATATTAAAATCAGCCCTCCGTTACCGCAAATTATAAATTCGCGGTTTGCGAAATAGAATATAAGTAGTGATTATAAAACTTATAATTTCCTCTCCCTCTTCGTTGTAATCTATGGAGAAGGCCGGAATTCAACAACAACCCAGTCCGGAATAACTGAAAGGAGTAATCATAAAATTTGTGTTGTCTGTATCCAGCAAATAGAGTAGGGTAGCTACCTGTTTGGCATTGTGCATCGAAGTGGCATTCAGTCGTCGTATCAGTTCGTTGCGGTGGCTTTTCACCGTGCTTTCGGCAATGCTCTGTCTCTCGGCCGATACTTTCACCGATTTTCCCTCGATACTCATCAGCAGTATTTCCTTTTGCTGTTTTGTCAGTTCTATCACGCTGCACAGGTTTATTTTTTGCAGAATAGACTTATCCCTTTTGTTGGTAACCAGCAGCTGGTGATGTGGATAGAAAACCTCTGTTTCCCAACGGAACAGGTATTCCATTTCAATCATTAGCAGCCATGGTGTTCGCACGTCGTCGCACTCTATTACGAAAGCCCGCATCAAATAGATATCGTAATTCCCGTTATTGTTTCTCAGTCGGCGCAGCGATACCAGGTTTACTTCCTTTTGTCCATCCTCCTGCAACGACATAATCATACGGTAAAACTTTATTTCCGCGTCGCAAATGCCGTAGTAATCCTCTTCGTGAAACAGCCGTAGCGATTGGTGCAGGTTATCCTGTTGGGTGGTATCGATAGCAGGATAGTTCAACGAGTGAGCGTGTCCTGCAAAATGATGAGTAAGCCGTCCACAGTGCAAATCGAGCAAGGTATAGGTGTTGCCTGCTTTCAGTAGCAGTTTATCCACCACACCTGCAATCAGTTTTTTCTTTTCTTCCATGGCATTGTTGTACAGGCAGCGGTGCGATGCCAGCAAACTACGCCGCTCTTCTTGCAGCTGTTGCAAAGTAGGTTGTGATTTCATAGTAAGGTTTGTAGCGAAGCCGAATCGAGTCGGCTTGCGGTTTTAGAGTCAGGTTTATATTCTTTTTTTCCTCATGTCCGCGTGTATTTGTTAGCGGAAGAAAATAAAATTATTAACAAATATAAATCATTCTCATGCGAATAATTTTAAAAGTTGAGTGTGATTTCTGATTTTTTAACAGAAAATCGACCATTTCTCGTACCTGGTATGAGAAAACGAACGAAAATAAACAGCAACATTTGCAGCAGTTAAAAACAATGCGCTGTTTTTGAGCGAGAAAAAAATAATTCAGTAGTTAGTCTGCAACAGTCCGGTTAAAATCGGGGTATCACTTCGGGGAAATAATCCGGTTAGAAATACAACCGTTCAACTTTACATGAAAGCAGGAATAAAAGGCACGAAAGCCCCTGTTTTTTTACCTTAAAATGTTCCATTTTTGGGCAAAAACAGTTTTTTTTTAATTAAAAACGCGGGAACTTTAATTAAAAACGCCACATTTTCAGACAAAAACGGACTAAATCAATATAAAAACGGAACAACTTCATTAAAAAAGAGGGCATTTTAGTCTGAAAACACGATAACTTTAATTAAAAACACGGCATTTCAGTACAAAAATGCAGCATTTTTGCCTGAAAAAATCGGGACTCGGGAGAGGATAGCAGGCTCCTTTTTCTAATAATAGAGTTTATATAAGTTATGTATTTAGATCGAATAATAAATTTTTGAACGCTAAATTGCCAAGTCGCTAAGAAAAACTTTTAAGTTTTTGTCTTTGCGCCCTTTTTTGGCAAGCCAAGCGGCATAGCCGAGCGGCGGATATTTGATGATACTAAAATTTGTATGTTTTTCTTTGCGCTCTTTGCGTTTAACTGTATTATAATAACAATTATTCTAACTTATATAATGCCAAATACACATTTGTAATCAATGGTATAGCGATAAAAACACCTTCTTAATCTATTAATCTAAAAATCAAAACAAATGGGAAATTCAAAAATTTCAATCGGCTTTTCGAGTGGTAAATATACCGATGCGGAATTGAGCAACAAGGCAAATTTTATTTACGAAAAGATGACCGGAAACACAAATTTTGTTACTCCGGAACCACCACTTACCGACCTGAAAACGGCTAACGATACCTACATTGTTTCGTTGGCAAAAGCAGAGTCGGGTACAAAGGAGGACACGGTGATAAAAAACAACAACCGCGCAATGCTTATAGCGGTGCTGAAATTGCTGGCCAACTACGTGCAGATAACCAGCAGAGGCGACGAAGCGGTGATATTGAGCAGCGGCTACGATGTGAACAAAAAACCGTCGACCGTGGGGCAGCTGAGTAAACCCGAAAACCTGATTGTAAAACAGGGTGGAAACAAGGGTACGGTTGTGGTAGCATGCGATGTGGTGGCTTATGCCAACTTCTATGAATTTGAATATACCGAATCGCCGGCAACAGCCGACAGTAACTGGATATTGCGAACCACCACCCGCCACAGAATGGAATTTGATGGACTGACAAGTGGCAAACAATACACTTTCCGTGTGGCAGGTGCAGGCACCGATCCTTCGCGTATATGGAGTGAGGAAGTAACCAGCTATGTGTTGTAACCTTACAATACGAAGCGCCTGCCGATAGAACCACAATGTGGCCACGCAGCGGTTAAACGCTTGCCAACGACCCCGAAATATTGACCTTTAAACCGCTTGAACCTGAGTGTTTAAGCGGTTTTTTGTTGCCCTTTACTCACATTTGTTTGCAGCTATTATATTTTTTCAATTATTTTTTATAAATGCAATTGTCCTGTTAAATTATTTCGTATTTTTGGAGAGTTAAAAACAGGAATATAGTGGTGAAACTGAGGAATAAAAATAAACAAACCACGAATTGCCAATATACAGTAGCGCTGAGCTTACAACAAAACACGCATTCAGATAATGGATATATATAGATACTAAGGGTGCTTGTACAGGAATGTTAGAGGCATTATAAAAAAAATAAGACTTACCAGAAAATCACAAACACATAATATGGAGAATAAATTAGCGTATAAATTTTTACAAAATATTCCGATTGGAGAAGATTTGTTTGAGGGTAAATCGCAAGAAAAAATTGCTTGTGTAATTGCAGAAAACATTGGAGAAGGAGATTTTCAAATAATTGGTATAGATGGAGGTTGGGGAACAGGAAAAAGCAATCTTGTAAAGATAATTGAGAATAAACTACCAAAGGAACAATACCAGTTTTTTATATACGATGTTTGGGGTCACCAAGGAGATGATCAAAGGAAAGCAATTTTAGTCGAACTTACTGATTTTATCAAAGAAAATAGACTTGTAAAAAACACAAATAAGTGGGATATTAAATTAACTAGGCTTTTGGCAAAAGAACGAGAAATAACCACTCAAAATTATCCATATTTAAGTGTGGGATTCATTTTCTCACTTCTTTCAATTATATATATTCCAACTGTAAATGTTTTTAAAGATTCACTTACTGATTTCTTTGAAATAAAAAAAATGTATTGGAAACTTTTGTTGGTACTATTTCCAATAGTGATAGTTTTTGGAATTTATATATGGAATTTAATAAAATATTGGATAAAGAAAAAAGGGTTTTGCAAATCTTTTAAATTTGCTCTTCAAGAAACTTTTCAGGTATATACAAATAAACAAACCCAAGAGACCAAAATTGAAACAATATCTGAGAATGAACCAACAGTAAGAGATTTTAGAAATTGGATGAAAGAAATTGACACCGATTTGAAAGATAATAAAAAGAAATTGGTGATTGTTTTTGACAATTTTGATAGACTACCAAAACAACATATACAAAATATTTGGTCTTCGATACATATATTTTTCTCAGAAGACAAATACAATAATATTAAGGTTATTATCCCATTTGACAGAGCACACATTAAAAACTCATTTAGTGAGTTGAATGGTAAAAGTAAACTCGAAAATAGTCAAAGTGTTGATTTTGCAAATGACTATATAAACAAGACATTCGATATTGTTTTCAGAATATCACCTCCAATAATGAGTGCATGGAAAGACTTCTTTAAGAAATGTTGGAAGCAAACATTTACCAACATAGAAGATGAAGAAGAATATAATAGAGTTGAACAAATTTACGAGGCGTATGCAATCCAAATAACTCCAAGAGAGATTATTGCTTTTATAAATGAGGTTGTTTCAATAAAACTTATTCATACGGATATACCTGAAAGATATATTAGCCTATTTGTTATAAATAAGGATGAAATACTAAAAGATCCATTGACTGCTATAACCAAGGCTGAATTTTTAAAAAGCCTCGATTATCTTTATAAAGATAAAGACGATTTTCAAAAATATATAACTGCTTTAGCTTATCAAATTGCCCCTGAAAATGCTTTGGAAGTTATTTATAAAAAGCAATTGAAAGACAGCTTGACAAATAATGATAACGAAAAATTTAAAGAGATATCTAAAACAAATGTATTTAGTCGTATCATTTCACCTGTTTTTTCAGAATTTGAGAATTTCTATAAACCAATACTTACTCTCAATACACTTGATGAGACTGCAAATATTTCGGACAGAGCTAAACAATTGCTTTGGGACGATATTTATCTAAGATTTAATTTAGACTTAAGAGAAACTGCAACGATTTTTCAATCAGAAGAAATTCTATTAAGTAAAATTTCAGCTATCCATAGAATAGCATTTATTAAGAAGATTATCAATACAAATTATAAACAGGTAAACATATTTGATCCCGTAAAATATGCTAATACTATTGATGAATTAGATTCAATTTGTACAGATAATTCTTTCGAAATAGATGTGCTTGAATATGTTATTCATAAAGTAATTTCCCCAAAAGATTTTCTATTATTCTTAAATGACAGAGGAGATAACTATAAATATTATAAAATAACAACTAACAAGGCAGAACTTGATAAGTATCTTTCAGAATTAGACATTAATTCTATTGAAAACCTAGAGTATCTAAAACACTTATCTACCGATTATTCATTTGAACTATTTGAGAAATCTCTAAAAGATAAAATCGAATCGAACAAAACAGACACTGTCAATTTATCGATTCTTTTTAGAATATTAAAAATAGTATCAAGCGACAATCCAAAATTAAATAATCTAATAGATGATAGAACTTTGTATACTTTAAGTTCTCAACTTGATCAAGATCAAGATTTTTATTTTGATTTATTGGCAATGATAATTAGTAGAGGAAATAATTTCCCAAGCAGTTATGCTAATACATTAGCACCAACATTTGCGAAGAATGATGATAATCTTGTATTAAAAGTTTCAGAAAGAATAGAATTCTATATCAACTATGGCAATTTGTTGATACAGTCAATTAATTACTCAAATGAATTAACTAAAGCTGTTGTGCGTAATATTACAGAAAAAAAACATCAAACTCAACAAGCAAATACACTAGAATTAATTAAATCATTTGAAAGAATTTGTATTATAAATGATTTAGATCCTCAAAAATTTATCAACAACTTAACAAGATGGGATTCTCCACAATTTAGCAAATCGTTACTTGAATCAATCCCTGTTTTTTATTTTGAAGAAGCTGTGAAAAGTAATACAAGATTAGGTAAAGAAACTGTACAATATATTCAAAATGTATTTAACAAAAACACTAAAGATGAATGGAAAGAGGTCTTTGCCAATCTTACAGGAGATTCATACAAACTCACTAATATTGTTAAATATCATTCATGGAATAGTTTCGCACTTGATGCTTTAAAGGATACATTGCTTTCACGAATTCAAAATAATGATACAAGTAATCAGGTTGAATTAATGTATTTGATTGAAAACTTTGAAAAGTCAGGAGTTGATATGTCAAATACATTTAAGAATGTTCGAGATGAATTTATCCTACAACGGAATATTAACATACAATTTTTCTCTATCTTTGGAAATTGGCTTTTTAAGTATGCTTCTCTAAATGAAAAAGCAGGAGACGTTATTAGAACAATTCTAATACCTAGTTTACTTGATGATGAAGAGTGTATGTCTATTATTGTAAATAATAAGGAATCTATAAAAAACATTATAACCAATTGTTCACAAAATGAATTATCAGATTTTAAAGATGCTCTACGAGATAGATTTGAAAATGTAAAAATTAAAAATCTTGCAAGTTTTTTAGAAATTAGAGAAAAAAAAAGAAAAGAAGATGAGAAACAAATAATATCCTCTGCTCCCGCAGAACCATAGGTCTTGAGTTTGCGAAAAATTGTAATCTGTGGGTTGCTCAGCTAATGACATAAAAGAATAAAATTGTCAGGTCGATAGTAGGAAAATGATTAACAGGCATAATTATAATATGATTGCTTTAACAAGCAAACCACAGATTGAAAATCTGCGGTAGCGGGTTTTATTTTAGTAATAACGAAGCGAGACGCTTCGCCAAACATCGGGCCGCATAAGCTA
>JBBIID010000032.1:9106-13508 GCA_037446675.1 Paludibacter sp. | reverse complement strand
TATAATCGCAAAAGATAACACACTGCTTGATTCATTACCTGCAAAAAGTATTTTAACTCCACATCCGAAGGAATTCGAACGAATTTTTGGCGAATGTACTACCTCGTTCGATCGGCTAATGAAAGCACAAGAAGCCGCTCAACGTTACAATATTGTTATTGTTCTGAAAGGAGCATACACATTAATTGCCATGCCTGATGCAACCTTGTATTTCAACAGTACTGGCAATTCGGGTATGGCTACTGCCGGCACAGGTGATGTTTTGGCAGGAATGATTACCGGATTGTTGGCTCAGGGCTATTTGCCTGAAAATGCTGCAAAAATTGGTGTGTACTTGCATGGCTTATCCGGCGATTTGGCTTTAAAAGATGAATCTTATGAATCGTTGGTTGCAAGCGATGTGATTACCAAAATTGGTGCTGCTTTCGTTCTAATGAGCACATAATTCTATCTCTAACGTTAAACTTTGTTTTTTTTGAAAGAATTGTTGATGTTTTTTGTTCTGTTTTGAACAAAATGAATTTATTTTGCGTTCAATTAATAGACCTATTAAATATAGTTATTAAATATGAGTATTAACCTTGAAATTTCTATGGAGAAACTAATTCTGGAAGCAGCAGAAAAACTGTTTTTGGAAAAAGGATTTGATTCGACTTCGACAACTCAGATTGCAAAAGAAGCTGGCTGTAATCAGGCTTTAGTACATTATTATTTCAGAACGAAAGATAATTTGTTCAATATGATTTTCGAATCGAAATTTAGTGCATTTTTTCAGCAAGTGTTTGATTCGACTCATTTGGCGAATCTCAATTTTATCGAAAAGATAAAATATATTTCAAATTCGCATTTCGACTTGTTGCTCGAAAATCCACATTTGCCAAAATTGCTTCTTAACGAATTGTCGCGTAAAAAGGAGAGTCTTGCTGTGTTGAGGGAAAAACTCAAAAATATTCCTGAAAAGCTTTTTTTGATAATGAACAAAGAGTTGCAGGAAGAAATTGAAGCAAAAAGAGTTAAAGACTTGGCTTTTATTGATATATTATTTGTTGTAATATCATTAAATGTGTCGTTGTTTCTTATTTTTCCATTGGCAGCCGATTTGCTGAATTTTAGCGAAGAACAACGTAAATATATGATAGAACATCGCAAAACTGAGAATGTAAATGTAATTTTAAACTATTTGAGACCATAATATTTATTGAAAATAAAATGAAGAATGTAATTAAAATTTTGTTTCTCGTGTGTTTGCCCGCTTGGGCTTTCGGACAGTCGTTGACATTGGAAGATTGTCAGACAAAAGCACGAAACAATTATCCGCTTCTGAAGCAATACGGATTGATTGAAAAAACGGAAGCTTACAATTTGAGAAATGCGAACAAGGCGTATTTGCCTCAGTTTACTTTGTCAGCTAAAGCTACTTATCAGTCTGATGTAACTGAAATTCCTTCGCAGCTATCAACAGTAATTTCGCAGATGACAGGGCAACCCTTTTCGTTTCCATCACTTAGCAAAGATCAGTATCAGGCGGTGCTCGAACTGAATCAGGTGATCTGGGATGGAGGTTTGGTGAGTGCTCAGAAAAAGAGCATAAAAGCCGGAGCTGAAGCGGACAAACAAAAACTGGAAGTTGATCTTTATGCACTGAATGACAGGGTGAATAACTTGTATTTTGGCATTATGCTTATCAATGAACAACTGAAACAAGTGGCGATTTTGCAGGACGAACTTGGCGTAAATTACAAAAAAGTGCAGGCTTATGTGCAAAATGGTGTGGCGCAACAATCGGATTTGGACGCTGTGAAAGTGGAACAAATTAATGCCAACCAAAAAGAAACGGATTTGAAAGCGGCTCGTAAAAGTTATTTGGAAATATTGTCGGCATTTGTAGGAGAAACAATTGACGAAAATGCTCAGTTTGAAAAACCGGCACTGCCCGGAACAGATTTGGCAGCAGAAAATAAACGTCCTGAAATCTCACTTTTCGCAGCACAGGAAAAAGCACTCGATTCCCAGCGAAGCGCCATTATTGCATCCAACTTGCCCAAAATAGGATTTTTTGCTCAGGGTGGTTACGGCCGACCGGGCTTGAATATGTTCACAGCAGAGTTTTCGCCATTTTACATTGGTGGCATTCGCCTGTCGTGGAACATTAGCGGTTTTTATACTCAGAAAAATAATTTGAATAAAATTGACGCAAGCAAAAAAATAGTGGAAGTTCAGAAAGAAACTTTCCTTTTCAACAACAGCATGCAAAGTAATCAGCAGAATAGCGAGATTGAGAAGTTGAAAACCACGCTTAAAAATGATGATGAAATAATAGGATTGCGTGCTAATATCAAAAAAGCATCGGAGGCAAAAGTGGCTAACGGAACGCTGACCGTAACCGATTTGCTTCGCGATATTAATAACGAAAATATAGCTCGACAAACCCGTGCGTTACACGAAATACAACTTTATATGAGCGCTTATCAACTTAAAAACAACACCAATAATTAATTCAGAAATAATCGATTAAACATATTATAAAAACAGCATTATGAAAACAATTAAAATATTACCGGTGCTTTTATCTGTTTTATTCCTTGCTTCCTGCGTAAAATCGGATGGCGATTTTGATGCCGCCGGAACGTTCGAAACAACGGAAGTGGTTGTGTCGGCCGAAGCTGCCGGAAAAATCATGCAGTTCGATTTGGAAGAAGGACAGCAACTTGCCGAAAATGAAGTGGTTGGATATATTGATAGCACACAGTTATTTCTGAAAAAAGAACAATTGTTGGCATCTCAAAAAGCATTGTTAAGTCGTCGTCCTGACATAAAAAAACAGATTGCCGTGCTTGAACAACAAATTGCCACCGCAAAAACAGAAAAGAAACGTGTTGAGAATCTGGTAAAAGCAAATGCAGCCACTACCAAACAACTCGACGATATGAATGCTCAGATTGCCGTGCTGGAAAAACAATTGGCAGCCAGTAAAACAACGCTGGAATCGACAGATGCAGGGATGAATAACGACAACAATGCGTTGAAAGTACAGGTTGAACAACTTAACGATCAGTTGGCAAAATGCCACATTTCAAGCCCGATTTCGGGAACTGTTCTTGCTAAATATGCCGAAAAAGGGGAATTGGCAGGTGCAGGAAAAGCGTTATTTCGCGTTGCAAATATTGATGAAATGATCCTTCGTGCTTATGTGGTGAACGAACAACTGACTCAGATTAAACTCGGACAAAAAGTGAAAGTGACGGTTGATTTTGGAGAAGAACAAAAACAATACGATGGCGAGATCAATTGGATTTCGAGTAAATCGGAATTTACGCCAAAAACGATAGAAACCCGCGACGAACGCGCAAACTTGGTTTATGCCATCAAGGTAAAAGTAAAAAACGATGGCTACCTGAAAATTGGTATGTACGGAAATGTGAGATTTTAATCAAAGGAACTTTTTCTGAATGAACAACAATCAAAACATAGCAGAAACGGCTATTTCGTGTTCGGGAATTTCGAAAAACTATAAGTCGGTTGAGGCGGTAAAAGATATAAGCTTTGAAGTTCCGCGTGGCGAAATTTTCGGATTAATCGGGCCGGATGGTGCAGGTAAAACATCACTGTTTCGGATACTGACCACGCTTATTCTGGCAGACAAAGGAACGGCGACTGTCAACGGATTTGATGTGGTGAGAGATTACAAAAAAATTCGTGAATGTGTGGGCTACATGCCGGGCAAATTTTCACTTTATCAGGATTTGACAGTGGAAGAAAACCTCGAATTTTTTGCAACGGTTTTCAACACTACGATTGAAGAAAATTACGAACTGATAAAAGATATTTATGTGCAAATAGAGCCATTCAAGACCCGTCGTGCCGGAAAACTTTCGGGAGGAATGAAACAAAAACTCGCGTTGAGTTGCGCATTGATTCATAAACCTACTGTTCTTTTTTTGGATGAACCGACAACGGGTGTCGATCCTGTTTCGAGAAAGGAATTCTGGGGAATGCTGAAAAATCTGAAAGCACAGGGAATCACTATTTTGGTTTCTACTCCGTACATGGATGAAGCCAGCTTGTGCGATCGTATTGGATTGATACAGAATGGTCAATTTCTCAAAATTGATACTCCCGACAATATAATTTTGCAATTTGCCGAAAATCTTTGGGCGGCAAAAAGTGAAAATATGCATACGCTTTTAGGCGATTTACGTGCGAATAAACATATCAAAAGCAGTTTTGCTTTCGGCGATTCGATTCATGTAACTATTTCCGGAAATTATGAGGTGGAGAAACTGGTGGAAGAAATGAAACAAAAAGGGCATAAAAAAATTTCAATAGAGCCAATCAAACCCGGAATTGAAGATTGTTTTATGGAACTTAGTCAATCGGCTTAACAATAAAATGCAATGAACGA
>JBBIID010000032.1:5562-9081 GCA_037446675.1 Paludibacter sp. | reverse complement strand
ATCACCGAAAATTTGACAAAGAAATTTGGAAATTTTACGGCAGTCGATCATATTTCATTCGAAGTAAAAAAAGGCGAAATCTTCGGATTTTTGGGTGCAAACGGTGCAGGAAAAACAACGGCAATGCGTATGCTTTGCGGTTTGAGTATTCCTACAAGCGGAAAAGGAACTGTTGCAGGTTTCGATGTTTATAAACAACCCGAAATGGTGAAACGCAGCATTGGCTATATGAGTCAGAAATTCTCGCTTTACGACGACTTGAAGGTGTGGGAAAATATCGAACTTTTCGGAGGAATTTATGGAATGAACGACAAGGAAATTGCTCAAAAAACCGATGAATTGATGAAAACGCTGAACTTTGAGAGCGAACGGGATAAATTGGTAAAATCGCTTCCGCTTGGTTTCAAACAAAAGCTTGCGTTTTCTGTGTCGATTATTCATAACCCTCAGGTCGTTTTTCTCGATGAACCAACGGGCGGTGTCGATCCGATTACACGGCGTAAGTTTTGGGAATTGATTTACGAAGCTGCGGCCCGAGGCATTACGGTTTTTGTTACAACGCACTATATGGACGAGGCCGAGTATTGCGACCGCGTATCAATAATGGTTGATGGAAAAATCGAAGCGTTGGGTTCGCCCGAAAATCTGAAAAAAATATTTAATGCAGACAGTATGGACGGTGTTTTTCATCAATTAGCCAGAAAAGCGAAGAGAGTTGATAGTTGAACAAACCCCAAAATCCTCTAATGGGGGCTTTTGTGGATTGCATAATTATCAAAAACTTAGACTTTATAAAAAATATTAGTACTAATTTTTCCAATTCCCATTTAGGGGTTAGGGGTCATATGAAACAGCTATTATCATTTATTCGTAAAGAATTTCATCATATTTTCAGAGACAGAACCACGGTGATGATTCTGCTTTTGATGCCTATTATCCAAATTATTCTGTTCGGTTTTGCCATGTCGCAGGAGGTGAAAAATACCAGTGTGGTTGTGGTGGCAAATAACATGGATGAAGTGACCCGCAAACTTATCGAAAAGATCGATGCCAGCAGCTATTTTGATATTGCTCTCATGGCGCATAATACGAACGATATCAATGTGGCTTTCCGCGATGGAAAAGCAAAACTAGCCATCGTATTCGAAGATCATTTTGCCGATAACCTGAAGCATACCGGAAAAGCGAATGTGCAGCTTATTGCCGATGCTACCGATCCGAATGCCGCCACATCGTTTGTTTTTTATGCAACAAACATCATTACGGCATATCAGCAGGAGCTTGCTCCGGTGCAAACAGCAGGTGGACTTGTAATGCCTGAAGTGAAAATGCTTTACAACCCGCAAATGTTGAGCGCATTCAACTTTGTTCCGGGTGTGTTGGGTATGATAATGATTCTGATTTGTGCCATGATGACCTCTATTGCCATTGTTCGCGAAAAAGAAATGGGAACTATGGAAATACTTTTGGTGTCGCCAATGAAGCCAATTTATACCATTCTTTCTAAAATTGCACCTTATTTTGTGTTGTCAGTTGTCAATTTCACAACTATAATTTTATTGTCGGTTTTCTTATTGCATGTTCCAATTGCGGGTAGTTTTCTGAGTTTGGTCATCGTTTCGTTGTTGTATATATTTGTTTCTTTGGCTCTCGGGTTACTTATTTCAACCATTACCAATTCGCAACTTACAGCAATGATTTTTTCGGGAATGGGATTGATGATGCCGGTAATGTTGCTTTCTGGAATGATTTTCCCTGTTGAGAATATGCCGGGAATTTTACGGTTCATTTCCAACTTTGTTCCGGCTCGTTGGTACATTGATGCAGTGAAAACTATTATGATTAAAGGACTTAGCATTGTAGATGTAACAAAGGATGTTGGAGTGCTGGCTTTAATGGCAACTATTCTGCTAATTATCAGCATGAAAAAATTTAAAGTACGCTTGGAATAATCTTAAACAGTAAACACAGTTTATCTGAGAAATAATCGATTTTTTTTTAGGAAAGACAAATGTTATGATAAAATATTTATTAAAAAAGGAATTTCGGCAACTCATTCGAAATCCATTCTTACCCAGAATGATTTTCATGTTTCCGTTGATGGTTTTGCTCGTATTTCCGTGGGCGGCGAGTTACGAAATAAAGAACATGAACCTGAGTATTGTGGATAATGATCATTCCACTTTTTCGCACAGACTAACCGATGCAATCACTTCTTCGGGCTATTTTAGGCTGACGGATGTTTCGAAAACCTACGATCAGGCACTGAAAAGTATCGAGAAAAATAAAGCAGACATTATTGTCGAGATTCCTCATAATTTTGAGAAAAGCATTATAAATCACGAAAACGTAAAAGTGATGGTTTCGTCCAATGCTGTGAATGGAATGAAAGGTAGCGTTGGTATGACTTATATTTCCAGTATTATAGGCAGTTTTAATAATACAATAATTGCCGAAAATTACCCTGAAATGGCTGCAAACGGTCTTTCGCCGATTCAAATCGACTCGCAATATCGTTTCAACAAACGCTTGAACTATCAGGTTTTTATGGTTCCGGCACTTATGGTTATGATTCTTACTCTGCTTTGCGGATTTTTGCCGGCTGCCTCCATCGTGTTTGAGAAAGAACTTGGAACAATGGAGCAAATGAATGTAACTCCCGTGTCGAAGTTCACGTTTATTATTGCGAAGCTTATTCCGTTTTGGTTGGTTGGATTTATCGCCATTACGATCGGTTTCTTGGTGGCTTGGCTGGATTATGGACTTGTACCTGTGGGGCATTTTTATGTCATATATACTTTTGCGGCTATCTACATTTTTGCCATTTCCGGTTTGGGAATTATTATTTCCAACTACGCTCAAACCATGCAACAAGCTGTGTTTGTCGTCTTTTTCTTCATGATGTTGTTTATCATGTTAAGTGGACTTTATACACCTGTGGATAGTATGCCCGAATGGGCGCAATGGATTGCAGCTTTCAATCCACTGAAACATTTAATGATTGTAATGCGGTCGATTTACCTGAAAGGAAGTGATTTTGTTCAATTATCGAAAGAATTGATTATCCTTATTGGGTTTGCTGCTTCGTTTAATACTTGGGCAGTGTTGAGCTACAGGAAAAGTAATTAATTGAATTATTTCGAGAATTCTTCGAGTACTTTTGAAACCGAGCCATGAATCGATAATAGATTTTGGGCTCGGTTTTCGTCTATGTTTAGCTCGTTTTGCAGCATTTTTATGGCACGTTTCAGAAGCTTTGCGTTAGTCAGTTGCATATTCACCATGCTGTTGCCTTTAATTCTCCCGAGTTGAATCATTGTGGCGGTTGAAATCATATTTAAAATCAGCTTTGTGGCTGTTCCCGATTTCATGCGGGTGCTACCAGTTACATATTCAGCTCCGACAATTACTTCAATTTTTATATCCGAAAATTTCGAAACAGGCGTTTCTGGATTGCAAGTGATGCAAGCTGTGAAAATTCCGTTCGCCTGACAGTTTTTTAATGCATTTATTACATAT
>JBBIID010000032.1:5092-5552 GCA_037446675.1 Paludibacter sp. | reverse complement strand
AGTTGTACCCGATGCCGCGATTCCGACAACAACATCATGATCATTTACAGAGAATTTCATTAAATCCTCCCAAGCCTGTTGCATGTCGTCTTCGGCATTCTCAACCGGAATACGCAGAGCCTGATCGCCTCCGGCAATAATTCCAATAACTACATTTTTTAATCCGAAAGTAGGTGGAATTTCGGAAGCATCGAGCACACCGAGCCGACCACTCGTTCCTGCGCCGATATAAAATAAGCGACCTCCTTTTCTCATCTTTTGAACAATGGCTTCAACTAATCGCTCAATTTCCGGAAGTTTATTTTGAACTGCTAAAGCTACTTTCAGATCTTCGGAATTGATTTCGGTAAGAATTTCTGAAATGGATTTGTTTTCCAAATAATCGTAGTGCGAAGGTTGTTCGGTGATTAACATAAGTATGGTTTAGGAAATTTTGTTGTTTTATTCTGTCACAAGTTTA
>JBBIID010000032.1:1613-5082 GCA_037446675.1 Paludibacter sp. | reverse complement strand
TGTGAAATTTTACTAAACCTTCCATTGGGTTTTGCTTGATTTCAGAAATTATTAAACGGTGCTCGGCAGCCACAATTTCGAGCGTATCGCTAAAATAATGGGCAATAGAACCAATAAAGCCTATTTTCGTATCTTCGAGTGGGTATTGCATGATGTTACGCACAAAAAACGCATCGAACGCATCAAATACCAAATTGAAAATTTGAGGTTCTTCGAGATGGTCAAGCAAAAAAGGAGTGAATTTTGCGAGGAAACGGTTGGGAAACGGTTGTTTGTAAACGCGATCCAATATTTCGGCAGGAGTCAGTTTGTATTCGTCCAAGAATTTTTCGCGAATCCAGTCTGGCATCTGATTTTTCAAGCAATCGGCTACGAATAATTTTCCTAGAACAGCGCCACTTCCTTCATCGCCAAGGATAAAACCAAGTGGCGATACGTTCTGTGTTATTTCTTTTCCATCGTAGTAGCATGAATTTGATCCGGTACCGAGGATACAGGCAATTCCTGCTTCATGTTGCAATAAACTTCGTGCTGCGCCGAGCAAATCGCTTTGAATCTCGACAGTGGCAGCACCGAAAAAACGAATTAATGCCTGAGCAACAATCAGTTTCTTTTCAGGGAAAGAACAGCCTGCACCGTAAAAATAGATTTCATCAACGGAATAATCCTGTAGTTGTGGAATAAGTTGACTATCAAGCAAAATTACGATGTCCTGTTGCGACTGGTAAAACGGATTGATTCCATCCGTAAAAATTTCTTTCAGAATTTTTCCATTATCCGTGATGCACCAATGGGTTTTGGTTGATCCGCTGTCGGCTATTAGTAACATGCTTTTGTTTCAATTAAAAATTTGAATACAAAGATAATAATTAAACATGAAGGCACTGAATCGTTTCGTTTCGAAATTGTGTTTGGTGTTGAAAATTCGAAATTGATATTTAAAATTTAAATCGTAATTTTACAACTAAAATTTTATCAGAAAAATATATGGCTTATATAAATTGTTTCTTGCCGTGCAATGAGTCGGAACAAGTTCAAAGTGTTGTAAAAGAGTTGAAAAACTCGCCTTTGGTTGAAAAAGTTTTTCTACTCGTAAAGGAAAGAAGTTCGGTTGATATTGATGGTTGCGAAAAACTCGAAATTGATTCGATGCAAAGTAGCTCGACAATAAGCAAAATAGCAGAACAGGCGAGTGCTGACTATTGTCTCATTTACACAAAAGACACTATGTTGGAGTTGGGACAGTTTGCTGTTGAGCGGTTCTACCGCATTGCTGAAGATACAAAGGCCGGGTTGGTATATTCCGATTATTACGAAATGAAGGAAGGTACGCGTTCCAATCATCCGCTTATCGACTATCAGGACGGTTCGCTACGCGACGACTTTAGTTTTGGTTCTGTTTTATTCTATAATTCAACAAATTTGAAAAAGGCCGTATCCGAAATGTCGGTTAAATATCAGTTTGCCGGCTTGTACGATTTGCGATTGAAAGTTTCGCAACAGTCGGATTTGGTTCATATCAACGAGTTTTTATACTCGGAAGTGGAGCTGGATAACCGTAAAAGTGGAGAGAAACAATTTGATTATGTCGATCCGAGAAATCGGGCGGTTCAAATAGAAATGGAATCTGCCTGTACAGATCATTTAAAAAGAATTGGTGGTTATTTGCAACCAACATTCAAAAAAATAGAATTTGGAGAATCGAAATTTCCTGTAGAGGCCTCGGTTATTATTCCTGTAAAAAACAGGGTGAAGACCATAAGTGATGCTATTCAATCAGTTTTGATTCAAAAAACATCGTTTCCGTTCAATATTATTATTATCGATAATTATTCCAACGATGGAACGACTGAATTGATAGCCGAATTTGTTGCAAAAGACCAACGTGTTGTTCATATTATCCCCGTGCGAAAAGATTTGGGTATTGGTGGTTGTTGGAACGAAGGTGTTCATTCCGAAAAATGCGGAAAATTTTCTATTCAACTCGATAGCGACGATGTTTATCAAGACGAAAATACGCTTCAAAAAATCGTTAATGCTTTCTATGAACAAAATTGCGCCATGGTGGTTGGTTCGTATACGATGACTAATTTCAAAATGGAAACCATTCCGCCGGGATTGATCGATCATAAAGAGTGGACTCCTGATAATGGACGAAACAATGCATTGCGTATTAATGGGTTGGGTGCACCTCGTGCCTTTTACACTCCGGTGTTGCGTGATATAAAAGTGCCAAACACCAGTTATGGAGAAGATTATGCGCTTGGTTTGCGTATCAGTCGTGAATATCAAATCGGACGGATTTACGAGTCGCTTTACCTTTGTCGCCGTTGGGATGAAAATTCCGACGCGTCGCTAGATGTAGTCAAAATGAACGGACATAATTTGTATAAAGATAAAATCAGAACCATCGAGTTGAAAGCCAGAAAATTAATGTGTGACGACCATTAAATTTTAAGATTGGGCGAACTTTCACAATCTGTATTTCGTTCCTACTTTATTAAAAAAATAATTTATATGAAGCAAATATCCGGCAATATCGTAGATGTAGTAAACGAACGAATTTATAAAGGGATTTTATATCTCGAAGACGGGAAAATATTGAAAATAGAGCCTACTGACGTTGTTGAGGATATTTTTATCATTCCCGGATTTGTGGATGCTCATATTCATATCGAGAGTTCGATGATGTTGCCTGCCGAATTTGCCCGTCATTCTGTCATTCATGGTACAGTAGCCTGTGTTTGCGATCCGCACGAAATTGCCAATGTGTGCGGAGTAGATGGTGTTGATTACATGATTGAAAATGGAAAGTATTCTCCTTTGAAATTTTATTTTGGAGCGCCTTCGTGTGTTCCATCTACCAAATTCGAAACTTCCGGTGCCCTTTTGGATGCCGAAAAAGTAGAACAGTTGCTGCAACGGGATGATATTTATTTTCTGGCTGAAATGATGAATTTTCCCGGCGTAATTCACAAAAACAAACAGGTGCATGCAAAACTTGATGCAGCAAAACGAATTGGTAAACCGATCGATGGTCATGCTCCGGAATTGAAGGGGGACGATTTGATAAAATATGCTGCTGCGGGAATTTCAACTGATCACGAATGTATGACGATTGAGGAAGCTGAGGCTAAAATGGACTTGGGGATGATTGTTCAGATTCGAGAAGGTAGCGCTGCAAAGAATTTTAATGACCTTTTACCTTTGCTCGATAATCATACGGGTAATATCATGTTTTGTTCGGACGATAAACATCCGGATGATTTGATGAAAAACGGGCACATTAATTCTTTGGTAAAAAGAGCTGTCGCTAAAGGTTACGATCCAATGAAAGTCTTGAAAATATGTTCTTTCACGCCAGTAAAGCACTATAAACTAGATGTGGGTTTGTTGCAAGAAGGCGACAATGCCGATTTTCTGCTCGTTGATAATTTGAAGGATTTCAGTATTATTGCGACTTATATTA
>JBBIID010000032.1:1347-1592 GCA_037446675.1 Paludibacter sp. | reverse complement strand
AGCGGAGGCTGGAAATGTTTTGTTTCCGCGATATGCACCCGAGAGGTTGATTAATCAATTTAATGCAGAAAAAATAACTGCTGATCAGATAAAGGTTACCCCAACAGGTAAAAGATTGAAGGTGATTGTGGTGGACGACGGACAGTTGTCCACAAGGCTGGAAATTGTAGCACCAAAAATTGAAAATGAAAATGTTGTTTCCGATGTTGAAAATGATGTTTTAAAAATGGTTGTCTACAACCGCT
>JBBIID010000032.1:0-1319 GCA_037446675.1 Paludibacter sp. | reverse complement strand
ATTGGATTTTTGAAAAATACAGGACTGAAACGAGGTGCGTTGGCTTCTACCGTTGCACACGACAGTCATAATATTGTGGCTGTTGGAACGTCCGATGGGGAAATCGTATCGGCTATTAATCAGATTATAGATTGTGAAGGTGGAATCTTGGCATGCTATGGTGATAAAACTTGTTTGTTACCGCTACCAGTAGGAGGATTGATGTCGGAATTGGATGGTGCGACCATTGCCCGCCGTTACGAAGAAGTTGATAGCATGGCTAAGGAACTGGGTTCTACGCTTACTGCACCGTTTATGACGGTTGCTTTTATGTCTTTACTAGTTATTCCCGAGATAAAACTTGGCGACAAGGGGCTTTTTGATGGAAAAAAGTTTGAGTTTGTTTATTTGATGGAATAGTTTGGTTTTACTGGAATAAAAAAATCCCTTGCAACAAACTGTTGCAAGGGATTTTCATTTTATATTGTTTTCAGCTTATTTTACTGAATCCATGTGTGCGATCAAATCCAACACTTTGTTTGAATAACCCCACTCGTTGTCATACCAGCTAACTAATTTTACGAAGTCACCGTTCAATGCGATACCAGCACCTGCATCAAATACAGAAGTACGTGATTCGTGAACGAAATCAGAAGAAACAACTGAATCTTCAGTGTAACCAAGTACACCAGCCATAGTAGTTTCAGAAGCTAATTTCATAGCAGCTTTGATTTCTTCGTAAGTTGCAGCTTTTTCCAAACGTACAGTTAAGTCAACAACTGAAACGTCAGCAGTTGGTACACGGAAAGCCATACCAGTTAATTTGCCATTCAAAGCAGGAATTACTTTACCTACAGCTTTAGCAGCGCCAGTAGATGAAGGAATAATGTTGCCTAGGATTGAACGACCACCACGCCAATCTTTAGCAGATGGAGCATCAACTGTTTTTTGAGTATTTGTAGCAGCATGAACTGTAGTCATCAAACCTTCAACGATACCAAAGTTGTCATTGATAACTTTAGCCATAGGAGCTAAACAGTTTGTAGTACAAGAAGCGTTAGATACGATATCCATATCAGCTTTGTATTGGTCTAAGTTTACACCACATACAAACATAGGAGCATCGTTAGATGGAGCAGAGATAACTACTTTTTTGGCACCACCAGCGATGTGAGCTTTAGCTTTGTCGATTGTAGTGAAAACACCTGTTGATTCAACAACATAGTCAGCACCTGAAGCACCCCAACCAATGTTAGCTGGATCTTTTTCAGCGAAAAATGCAACTTCTTTACCGTTAACAAACAGTTTGCCATCTTTGTTTTCAGCAGTTCCTTTGAATT
>JBBIID010000031.1:5199-13521 GCA_037446675.1 Paludibacter sp. | reverse complement strand
ACCCGTTTGGATCATTTTCGCTCGCTTTTATAATTATTTTATCAGGTTGATCTGCTCCACAAATAGTTTCTTTTACAACCAGTTGCATTCCCGGATTTATCGTGATACTTTTATTGCTTTTTATTTCAATAATTCTCCCGCAAACAGCATTTGTACTGTTCACAATGCTATTGTTGCGAATAGAGACCACATCATTTGATGAAGGTATTCTGCCTATGTTCCAGTGAGTTGCATTGTTCCAATCGTTAGTTCCCTTATCATAAACAAGCGAATACTCTATTGCCCCAATATCTGTAGTTCCGTCGTATGTGCGGTCGTTTCCATTAATGTCTTTTTGAGGAATTCCGGTAAAATTGCTGGCTTTGTTTACTAATGAAGATGTTGGTGATAAGTAGTAAGAATTCACATTTTTCGGTTCCGCGGATTTATCCTGAAAATCATTTGTGTTCGAAATAGATATGTTTCCTGCTCCGGTGGGCACTGAAACTTCGTTCACAGCCGAATATGAAACAGATGCTCCATTTCCGGTTTCGTTGTATTCCGAATCGTTGTAGATGATACAATTGCGAACAGTCAGATTTCCGGAGATTCCAGCAACAGGCTGGCTTGCCTTTGTTTGTGCAACGAACACAACAACTGCGAAAAGCAACAAAATAATATGTTTGAATTTTTGCCTTTTCATGTTTTAGTTATTGCGTGGCACAATCATCATTGGCCGAACTTTAAGAGTTGAGGATTTTGCCGAATTGGTTGCGGTTACGTTGATACCATCTGTGGTACGCACACTCCAACCGTTAGTGCTCGAATATTCATTCGAAATCCAATAGTCGGTGTTTAGAGATACAGGAGCTTTTCCCAGCATATTCAGCACATTGTTGATTATCGACAATCTGCGGAGCAATTCTTTCATTTGTCCTCCCGAGCCCAGAAACCATTTGCCTTTGGTCAATTGAGTTCCGAAGTCGTTGCAATATTTCGCAGCACAATTGGTTGTTTTTGCGCTGCTTCCATAACCGGAAAGAATGTTATTTGTGTTTGTTACACCATCCAGATCATAAAAAATAGGTTCAGCAGCTTGGTAATTGTATAAACTCGAAATATCATCCAGCGGACCCCATTGAAGAGAGGTGCATTCGTCGACCGAGATAACCCAAAATTGAGCATTTATAAAATCATTATTTACATTCGACCAAAAACATACGCCTGCAATATTGTTTTTTATGCTGTCAGGAATTTGAAGCAGGTTTCCTTCGCTATCGTACTGAGCAGTATAAATGCTTCCGTCAATCAGATACATGTCGCCGGGAAGCATGATTGTTTTGTTTAAATAATGATTGTTGGTTATCTCCTGCTGTTCCGGCAACTCCAAATCCGTTCGAAGCGTAATTTTCCCGTACAATGCAATTGATCAGCTTTCCATTGTTGCGTATATACGCTCCTCCGCCTTCGGACTCTTGCGAGAATGCCCAAAACGGAATAAATAAGAACAATATTTTGATGATCAACTTCATGTTTAATAAGTTTTGATTGCAACGGGAAATGCGTAGCCCGGAGCTGTTTTCCCAATTTTACTGAGGCCTAAATTAATCCAGCCACTATACGCATCGAATCCCCATTCCTGAGACGAATTGTTTTCGCTGGAACTGATATACACATGATTTGGGAACATTGTTTCGTAACCATTGATCCAACCGAGCAAAAATGCACAAGCGTCTATTTGTGTTCGAACGTCGGTGAGTTTTACAAGCTCTCCTGCTGCCGGCAGGTACCATTCTCCCATAGTTCCGGTTGGCATATTATATGTTTCGACATACCTGAATGCGGAATTAGAATTCCATGAATTAGTTCGCCAATTCTGATAAGTGGAATTCCAGATTGGTATTTGGCTGCTTACATAATTTAAAACTACCGAAGTGTTATTTGCTCCATTCATATCAGCCATTGCGCTGTTCAGATTGGTAATATCGGTTAATGGAGTATCGAAAGTGTAGTCGCCGGACCATGTTTTTACGCCGGGACTTCTGCGGCCAACAATAGTAATTTTGCGAGCGGCAGGATCCTGATCGACATAAAAGACAATTCCTTGCGCTATTTTGTTTGCTGGGATTCCTTGCGGAAGGCTTGCTTCCATTTTTCCTGTGCTGGTGTTGAAAGTATAAGTCGGTTTCAAAATCGTGTCGTTCGTGCCGTTCAGCCCTTTGCAGTAGACATCTCCAATACTGGCGACATAGCGACTTATGATAGCTGTTGGAGTAATCGAATTTCTCGAAGCAATATTGTTGGTTATAATGCAATTTTGAACTGTTCCGCCATCGATAAGCACGCCTCCACCTTTGGCTTCGGTCGGATTTTCATCCGACTTTTCGTAGACATAGCCATTTGTGATTATAAAACCATCGAGCGTTCCGTAAACTGTTGCCACACGATGCAGATAATTACCATCGAGTATGGATTGTTGTTGTGTGGCAGCTACGCCCGGATAAATTCTTTCTGAAAATGTTGTGGCTGTCTTTGGAAAACCTCCAACAACGGTTACACCGGCAGGAACAATAATTTCGTCTCCAAGATAAGTTCCGGCTGCAACCCATATTATCGTTCCTGATGCTGCATTTTTCAGCGCATCGTTCAGGGATGTGTAGTTGGCAGCTCCAGCAATGTTATTGCTGAAACCCACCGTCCTGTTTGGATTTTGGGAAAATGCTGTGGTTAGGACTAACAAAAATGATAATATAAGTATTTTGTACATAGATGAATTTCAATCTATTTGTTAAAATAAAGATTGACGAGCGCGCTAAAACATAATCAATATTTCTACTGAATCGCAACGAGATAAAAAATCTTTTGTATTAGATCAGAAAAAAGAAAACATCGGACAGCACAAACAATAAAGAGAAAGAAACTCTCGGCAAATAATCATTTCAATTCAGTTTGCAATCAATTGAAAACATCTCTCATAATCCTCCAGACACGGATTGAGATGCATGTTAAAGACTGCAAATCTTTCTTTCTCCTTTAGTGTTTTTTCAAAGATGTATAACGTTTTGATACCTAGCGGTAAAAAAGTTTGCAAATGTACGAAAAATAACATTATGTAGCAAATAATTCTACAAAAAATTACAGTTTTTACTACAATTGGCGATGTGAGGCTCTGGAGAGTGATGTGTTTGTGTAATAAGGGATTAATATTCTATGTAGAACTTGTTTTAACGAAAAAGGGACGAAGCATCAACGCTCCATCCCTCTCTATCGAAATCTATGAGAAATTAAAAAAGATATTATTCTATAATTAAATTATAATCCATGCGGGCTTGAATGCCGTTTAGCTTCGAAGCATCCTGAATTTGTTTGAACATACCGTACTGCTCACCCAATTGTGCTTTCATAAATTTTGATTCCATGTCTTTGCTGAAACTCTTCATTAATTTACTTTCGAAAGTTTCTTTTTCAGGATATTCACTAACGTTGTATGCTTTTAGTTTGGCTTTTTCGGCTGCCAGTGCTATTGCATCATCAAGGTTTCCCATTTTATCTACCAAACCGATTTTCATAGCATCCTCGCCAGTCCATACGCGTCCTTCGGCAATGGCTTTTATTTGTTCCGGAGTCATTTTTCTGCCGTCGGCACAACGTTTTACAAACAATTCGTAGCCGCGGTTGACGTAGTTTTGCATCAAACTGCGTTCTTCCGGAGTAAACGAGCGGTTTAATGCGAGAGCATCACTCATTTTGTTTGTTTTCACGCCATCGAAAGTAACGCCGATTTTTTCATGAAAGCCCTGGAAATTAGGAATAACTCCGAAAATTCCGATCGAACCTGTAATTGTATTTGGCTGAGCCACAATCTTATCGGCCAAACATGAAATGTAATAACCTCCCGAAGCGGCATAATCGCCCATTGATACGATTAATGGTTTTTTAGTCTTTAGCACGGATAAAGCATGCCATATTTGTTCGGATGCATAAGCGCTACCGCCACCAGAGTTCACACGGAAAACAACTGATTTTACTGCCGAATCTTTCGCTACTTCATTTATGGTTTTTACTAAATCTTTCGCCACAATACCATCTCCTTCCGAGTCGGTTATATCTCCAACGGCATAAATTACAGCAACTTTGTTTTTGTCGTATTTTGAGTTGTCTTCGAGATTATTCATTGAGTTGTGACTTACAAAAATAGGTTTGAAATCTTCTTCAGTCGATTTTGCATACGTTTTCAGAATGCTATCCACCTGATCGGCATAAACCAATGAATCCACCAAAGCATATTGTTTCGATTTTTCGGTTGGTTGGAACATCATCATTTCGTCGGCATATTTGTTCAGCGAATCTACCGGAATGTTGCGTGAAGCCGAAATATCTTTCAGAAGATTGCTCCAAATTGAGTTCATGAACACTGTTACCTGCAATTTGTTGGCATCGCTCATTTTCGTATTTATAAGCGGTTCCACTGCCGATTTAAAAGTCCCGACTTTCACTATTTGCATTTCTATGCCAAGTTTGTCCAGTGTGTTTTTTATGAACATAGTTTTTGCTGCAAGTCCTTTCAATTCGAGCATTCCTTGCGGATTGATAAGAATTTTGTCGGCAACAGAGGCTAAATAATAATTCCGCTGAGTATAATTGTCGGCATAGGCAACAACAAACTTGCCCGACTTTTTAAAATCCTGCAAAGCGTCTCTGATTTCTTTTATCGACGCAATTCCTCCCATCAAATTGCCTCCGTTGAGGTAGATGCCAATGATGTTGTCGTCGTTTTTCGCTTTTTCGATATTGGCTAAAATGTCGTCAAGACCGATTGTTTTTTCTACGTTTTGTCCCAGAGCTTCGGCAATAGCTGTGGAAATCGCATCGTCTTCTGAGCGATCTACTAACGTGCCGTCGAGGCTTAGTTCGTAAATTGAGTTGGGTTTTAGTACCGTTTTTGTTTCAGTAGAACTTGCGATTGCACCCAGAACTCCTAGGAAAATCAATACGCTTAATAAAGAAGTGATAAAAATACCAACAATCGTTGCGAGAGTGAACTTTAAAAACTGTTTCATAACTCTTTATTGTTTTTTGGTTTGCATTTTAATGGATTATAGATGCAAAGGAAAAGAATATTTTTTGAATAACAAAATTTATTTATTGTTTTTCGATAAATATTTGTAAATTTTTCGTTCTCCCGAAAAGGATGTAATTTAGATATGTTTTCTGATTTCCAGCATCATGCTCATTTTATCGAAACCGCCGGATTTGCGCCACAGCATTTTTCCATTTTTAAAAATCATAAAGGTGGGAACAGCTTGAATCTGCAACTGTTGAGCAATGGCTTGATTTTTATCTACATCTATTTTTAAAACTCTCGCTTGTCCCTGCATTTCTTTTCCAATAGCTTCCACAATCGGACTCATCGTTTTGCAGGGAGCACACCAAGTGGCATAAAAATCAATCAAAACAGGTTTGTCTCCGTTGATTATATCTTGAAAGGTTTCCATATTTTTCCTTTTAATAAAAAAATCGAGGAAGACAGAAGTCCGCCTTCCCCGATTGAGTGGGTGATAATTGATTTAGTGAATTTCGATCTGACGCATCGGTCTTGGTTTAGCTTCTTCCTTTTTAGGGATGCTTATTTTCAAAATTCCGTTTTCGTAACTGGCATCAATTTTATCGCTATCGGCTGTGTCGGGTAAACTAAACGAGCGCGTAAATGATTGATAGCTGAATTCACGTTTGGTGAAACGTTCACCTTCTTTGGTTTCGTTTTCCAATTTCTTTTCGGAAGATACGGTGAGAACATCGTTGTTTAATTCCAATTTGAAATCATTTTTGTCGAAACCAGGAACTGCAACTTCTACATGATATCCCTCGTTGTTTTCTTTTATGTTTACCGAAGGCAATGTAGTGTTTGTTAATGAAAAATTACGATTCGACCAATCAAATAATTCACGATCAAAAAAACGGTCGAAAACTGATGGTACTTGATTTGAAAATCTTACTAGTGACATAATAAATTCCTCCTATTATTTAAGTTTATATTTTATTGTTTGTTTTTCTCCTGCTTTGCAAAGAGGATGCCAATAGTCATTTTCGGACATTATGGCTGATGTGTCAATTTTTATAATGACATATTGACTGAAAATAGAATATTGTACTTAGATTATGATGATATTTTTTCAGGTTCAACCTGTTTTCACACCCAAAAAACTAAATGAAAGAGAAATGTGTTTAGAGAATACGACAAGTTATTTGTCCAAATTTGTACGAATTATCATTCAATTTGAGATTAACTCTTATTTCAATCAGCGAATAAGAAAAAATTCATATATTTGCCTGATATTTAAAGATATAAATATTTACAAAGTGAATTTATGCTAAAAAAAACACTTTCTGTTTTTGGTTTACTTTTATTTCAATCTATTGTCGTTTTGAGCTTTGCCGTAAAAGCTTATCCTTTTCCCACTGTTGTTATTCAGCCGGATGGGACTCAATTAACCGTTTTTTTGCAAGGAGATGAATTTCGCCATTTCAGAACAACAGAAGATGGTTATTTAATAAAGAAAAATAAGAAAGGTTTTTATACTTATGCAGGAGCCGATAAAAAGGGAGCTTTGATTGAAAGTGGTATTGTTGCAAAAAATCCGAACAAAAGAAGTTTTTCTGATAGGAACTTTTTAAAAACAATTAATAAGGCCGAGGCTTTAAAATCAATTGACACTACTGCGAACGCAGGAAGTGTGCTTATGAAAAGCAAAGCAGCCTCTTCAAAAGAAACTACTCAAAAGTCATTTCCTTTAACCGGAACTCAAAAGTCGTTGGTTATTCTCGTTAATTTTTCGGATTTAAGTTTCGTGACACCTGATCCAAAAACAGCATTCTCAAATCTTCTTAATCAGGATGGTTATAATGCAAATGGAGGAACAGGTTCGGCTCGCGATTATTTCATGTCAAATTCTTATGGAAAATTTATTCCGAATTTCGATGTAGTTGGGCCATAACATTGCCTCATACAATGGCTTATTATGGAGGAAACGATATTAATGGAAATGATTCGTTAGTAGCTCAGATGGTCGTTGATGCTTGTGCTGCGGCAAATACGGATGTTGATTTTACTCAATACGACACGGACGGGAATGGCAGAGTCGACAATGTGTTTATTTATTATGCAGGATATAATGAAGCTGAGCATGGGCCTGAGAATAGTATTTGGCCTCACAGATGGATTGTTATTCAATCGAGTTCTTTACCAAATGTAAAATTTGATGGGAAAAGAGTTTATGATTATGCTTGTACGTCTGAATTGAAAGGGAATACAGGTGCAAATATGTGCGGTATAGGTACTTTTTGCCATGAGTTTGGACATGTTTTAGGTTTGGTCGATTATTATAATACAGCAGAATCGAATAAAGCAACTCTTGAGCTTTGGAATATTATGGATTCAGGTTCATATTTAAATGCAGGAAGAACTCCTCCATTGTATTCGGCTTACGATAGGTTTTTTCTGGGTTGGCTCACTCCTGAGCAAGTCACTTCGGGTTCAAATATAACCATTGAACCGCTTTATCAGGGAAAAACACAGCCGGCAAGTACTGCTCATCAGGCGTATCTTCTGTCTGCAACTCCGCATAATTTGAATGGGAAAGCTCCTAGCCCTTGCGAATTTTTCATATTGGAATATCGTAAAAAAACAGGTTGGGATACTTATCTTCCTGCCGAAGGCATGTGCTTATGGCATATAGATTACGATCAAGCCTCATGGACGGATAATGGACCTAACAATTATACGGGAAACACGCAAACACCGGATAGTCATATGCGTGTTTATCTCGAATCGCCGACTGTACTTTCAGCTCCGAAAACGCCGCCAACCAAGGCTTTCACAACTGAGTCGTTTAATCCGACGACCTGGGCAGGCGTAAATATCGGCCGGCCATTGACAGATATGGTGAAAACGACAGATAATATTAGCCTGAAGGTTATGGGAGGTGAACCTGTGCCAGTTATTAAAGCCGGAATTATAGATGCATCGCTTAAGTTTTCGGCAACGCGTTTGGGTGCTGTCAATACAAAACTAATCAATATAAAAACAACGGATATAGTAAGTGATTTGTCAGTTTTGCTTACCGGAAGTGACGCAACGCTTTTCCATGTGTCAGCAGCAACAATCACCCAAAGTAATGCAAATGCCGTTTCCGGTTACAATGTTTCAATCACTTTCTGTCCTACCACTACCGGAAATCATACTGCTACGCTCACAATTTCGGGTGGCGGATTGAATCCGTCGAAAGTAATTCAATTGAGTGGAGAAGGAATTTAATTCATTATGAAAGAACTGATTTATTGAAT
>JBBIID010000031.1:0-5189 GCA_037446675.1 Paludibacter sp. | reverse complement strand
CATAATAAGGGTCATTAGTGGTTGAACTGAGTTCCCAATTTGTTGTACTTCCTCGTGGGTAACTTCTACAATTTTTCCCGGAACGCCTAAATCGGTAACGATGGAAATTCCGAAACATTTAATGCCAGCGTGATTTGCCACGATTACTTCAGGAACGGTGCTCATTCCTACTGCATCGGCTCCGATAGTGCGGAAATAGCGATATTCAGCCGGAGTTTCGAATGTAGGTCCGGTGGTTCCCACATAAACACCTTCAACCACTTTTATGTTGTTGTCTTTTGCAATCTTTTTGGCTTTAGCAATCAGTTCTTTGGAATATGCTTCGCTCATATCAGGGAAGCGGGTTCCCAATTCGATGTAATTTTTTCCGCGGAGCGGATGCTCAGGGAATAAATTAATATGATCGGTTATAATCATTAAATCTCCTATTTCAAAATCAGGATTAACACCGCCCGAAGCATTTGAAACCAACAATTGTTCAATTCCCAATGCTTTCATTACGCGCACAGGGAAAGTAACGGCTTTCATGTCGTACCCTTCGTAATAGTGAAAACGTCCTTGCATAGCCAGTACATCTGTATTTCCGAGTTTGCCTATGATGAGCTTTCCGCTATGTCCTTCTACAGTGGAAACAGGGAAATTAGGAATTATTTCGTATGGAATTTCGAACTTTTCAGTAATCTGAGTCACTAAATTACCTAGCCCTGTTCCTAGTATAATCCCTGTTTTTGGCCTCGTAGGGATTCTTGACAATAAAAAGTCAGCGGTTTCTTGAATTTTCGATAACATAGTGTTTAATTTTTTGAGTAAATATTTCTTCTTGGTTATTTAGTATTTTTATTTCGATTGGCAACGTAAATGTGATCGCCTTTAAGCTTTCGGGAAAAACAGGATTCGACAACAATCGCGCAGCATCTTTCTCGGTTACGAGGAGAATTTTGTCGGGCGAAATGAAAGTATCAAGAGCCTTGTTTATCTGATTGAAATCGGAAGACTGAAATGTGTGATGATCGGGGAAAAACAATGTTTTTAAATTCTCAGCGTAATCCGAGAGATAATCTACTATCGGTTTTGGTGACACAATTCCTGTGACCAATAGTACCGGAATACTTCTTTCTTTTATTATTTCGATAGTGATATTTTCGACAGTTGCATCGGGAAATACAGGTCGGATTTGCTTATAAACGGGACATGAGAAAAATACCGATTGATGTGCTTCCGGTTTCAGCTCAGTTTCAATCAGTCGAATATCGATTGGTTTAATGTCGGCAGGACATTTGGTTACCACAATCATATCGGCACGACGGCTTCCTTTTTTGGGGCCGCGTAGTCGGCCGGCCGGCAAAAGCTGGTCGTTATAATAAAGATGATGATAATCGGTTAGAAGAATGGAAAAACCCGGGCGGATATGTCGATGTTGGAAAGCATCGTCGAGTACTACCAATTGCAGTTCCGGTTGTAGTTCCATTAGTTTTTTTACACCATGCACTCTTTTTTCGTCGACAGCAACCGTTACTTCCGGAAATTTCAAATGGATTTGATACGGTTCGTCGCCAATAATGCGACTGGTGCTGTTTTCATCAGCCAGTTTAAATCCTGTTGTTTTACGTTTGTATCCACGACTCAGAACGGCAGTTTTAAATTGTTCCTGAAAAATGGAAAGAAGAAATTCGGTGTGTGGAGTCTTTCCTGTGCCACCAACCGACAGATTTCCAATCGAAATTATAGGAATGTCAAACGATTTGGATGGAATTATTTCTTTGTCGAACAGCCAGTTTCTGACAAATACCACTAATCCGTAAAGAAGAGCAATCGGATAAAGGATAATATTTAAAGCATTTTTCATCAATTGTATTTTTCACTGAAAAGGTAGCGGAAAAACAAAGATACAATTTTTTGTAAAAAAAGTGTATCTTCATTCTTAAATTTTATGGAACCGGATCGTAACCGCTTCCGCCCCACGGGTGACAACTGCTTATGCGCTTTACCGACAACCAGCCTCCTTTTATGACACCATGTTTCTTTACCGCTTGAATAGTGTATTCGGAGCAAGTTGGAGTGTATCTGCAACGTGGTGGAATAAGAGGCGAAATGCTGTAGCGGTAGAAATACACCGGAAGAAGTACGATAAACTCAAGTATTTTTTTCATTTTTATTCTTTAAGTTGGCAGAGTCCAACTTGTTTAACCGATAGCACTTTCCGTTTGTTCAACTTTTTCGATAATTCTTTGAAGTCCCGATTTCATTTTATTCTGAATGGTTTCGAAATTTAGCTCTTCGTCCGAAACATAGTTGAATGCCAAATGAATTTGTAAGCTTTTTTCATCCAATGCGTCTGTCAGTGCTTGTTTGTTGAGCCTGTAAGCTTCGCGCATCAATCTTTTTAAGCGGTTTCTTTTTACCGCACGTTTAAACCGTTTTTTTGGGACATTCACCATAACACTTGCGCTTGCAGCGTCCGTTTTCGGTTTGATACTGTAAACTATGCGTAAAGGGTAAGCGATAAATGCTTTACCTTCGTCGAATAATTTGCTTATGCGTATCTCGCCACACAAATGTTCTTTTTTGGGAAATGTGTTTTTTGTGGTCATTCGTTATAAAATAAACTATCCCAAAAGTAAGGAAAAACTCCGATACTTTTGGGACAGAATATTGTTTTCGAAAGCAATTTATTTTTTTGCTTTTTTGTTGTTTTCTTTTAAAAAGTTTTCGAGAGCCATAGTCATTGATGGAACTCCAGGAACAGGAGCTTCGATATCAAGTCTTAGTCCTGCGTCGCGTACAGCCTGAGCTGTAGAAGCTCCAAAGCAACCGATTTGGATTTCACCCTGTTCGAAATTTGGAAAATTCTTCAACAATGAGCTGATTCCTTGTGGACTGAAAAACAATAGAAGGTCGTAGTTGAACTCTTCATTTGGACCAAAATCATTACTTACAGTTTTGTACATAATGGCTTTAACAAATTTAATTTTCGAGTTTTCCAACATCGACATGGTGTCTTCGTTCTGAACATCCGAAGTGATCAACAGATATTTTTCATCCTGATGTTTATTCATTATCGTTATCAGGTCGGCCATTTTTCCGGTAGCACCGTAAAATACCTTCCGTTTGCGGTAATGAATGTACCGTTGCAAATACAGAGCCACCGATTCGGAAACGCAGAAATACTTCATTGTTTCGGGAATAGTCACGCGCAATTCTTCACAAAGTCTGAAGAAATGATCGATTCCGTGTCTAGCATTAAAAATGATTGCCGAATAATCCAATATGGATATTCGTTGGGTTCTGAATTCTTTCGCAAAGATAGGCTCCACTTTGATAAATGGCCTAAAATCGATCTTGACATTGTATTTTTCGCTAATATCAAAATAAGGCGATTTTTCTGTCGTTGGTCGTGGTTGCGATACGAGTATCTTTTTTATCTTCAAAGCAATAAAGTTTTAGATATAAAACAATCTATATTATCAATTTATACACCTGAAATAAAATGAATAGGGGTAAAAATTCGAGGGTGCAAAGATACAACATTATGTAAAAAGATGCTACTATTTTGTGCATAAAAATTTGAAATAGTTTAATTATGACTAAAATAATAGCTGAAATACTTAAAATTAATGCAATTATGTCTATAATATTGATAAATTGTATTGAAACATAAACTCTTAATACCAATACCGGAAACAATAAAATTCCAAGAAATGAAATAATATTGAAGTAGCTGTCTTTTGCAAGCTTTAAGCTGGTGGAGTCGAGAAAGACATAACCGATCAGGTCGAAAAAAAATGATTTTAAGACAAAAAACAATGCAGTTATTGTATAAAAAAAGAAATATTTCGACAAGGAGAAACCTTCGGTATAATTTTCGATAAGGTAAGCGTAAAAACTCAAAACTCCTATGGAAAATATAATAATCAGGAATTTGAATCTGAAGTCGTTTACGGTTGCCTTACTAAAAATGCTCGATCGTTCTTTTACCTGAAAAAACGTTTTGATAGAGTCAATAAGTAAATTTGCCGAACGCGAGATGGAAAAAGTCATTATTACAAAAAGCAAAAGCAAAATGCCAAACACCCAACTCTCGGTTTGCGGAAACGAAGGATGAGGAATGCCAAGATGCCCACTGGGGATGCTTACAAGAGCTTGGATGGAATCAGCAGTTCTGATAGAATCAACTTTGGCCAACGAATCTATTCTGGCTAGCGAATCCGCTATCAAAACTGAGCTTGAGTCGTTGAGAACCTGTATTGTATCCTGCTGAATCATGTTTTATCAAATGGCTGCAAATTTCCTTACACTTTCGTCCCAAATTTTGGAATACTCTATTGCAGGGATTACATCATCCGGATGATTGACCACCTGCCAAATTTCGCGATGCTGTTCGCGCATAAAATTTTCATCAATGGCACGATGAAGCATTGCGATCAGAGAATCGAAATATCCATCGATATTAACGATAATTATAGGCTTTGAGTAAATTCCCAGTTGTTTCCAGGTAATTACTTCGAGCAATTCTTCCAACGTGCCGCAACCTCCGGGAAGTGCCACTGCTGCATCGGCCATTGCCGCCATTTTTTCCTTGCGTTCGTGCATGGTTTCGGTGAGAATCAATTCGGACAAACCGGTATGATTCCATTCCTGTTCACACATGAATCCGGGAATTATTCCGGTAATTTTTCCACCGGTTTCGAGCATGCTATCTGCCAATTGTCCCATTAGCCCAATGGAACCTCCACCGTAAACCACCGATAATCCGGCTTCTGTAAACGATTTGGCGAGTTGCTTGGTTGCTTCAAAGTAAGATGGTTTTACTTTCGAGCTGGAAGCGCAATATACGCAAACGGTTTTTATTTTATTTTGTGTCAAATTATCCTTGTATTTACTGAATTTGTATGCAAAAATACAGTTTTCTTTCCGTATTTTTGAGCATAATTTTAAAAAATAGACTGAAAATGATATTGGTAACGGGTGCTACCGGATTGGTAGGAGGGAATTTGCTCTGGTATTTGCTTCAAGAAAACGAACGGGTATTTGCCATTCGCCGCGAAACGAGTAAACTGGAACCGTTACGAACTATTTTTAGTTTTTATACTTCAACCCCCGATGAATATTTAAACCGAATTGATTGGAGAATTGCCGATGTGCTGGATGAGGGTTCTCTAACCAGTGCATTACAAGGAATTGATGTTGTG
>JBBIID010000030.1:10794-13647 GCA_037446675.1 Paludibacter sp. | reverse complement strand
AGGTTCTGATGGAGGGCATATTTACAATGCTCAGTTTAATCAGATAGCCTATGGATCGGGTGGAGAAACAAAATTTGGTGCATGGCCAAACTCTCCAGATAATTTACAGGCCGATCAGGACAAATACAGAAATGAGCATGATATGGCTTATGCATATTGCTGGAATAATTTGTATTTTCTAACCGTAGAAAATTGTACCAATGAAGTGTTATATAATAATTTTGATTTTGGTTCAAACAGAGGTTTTACACTTGCAGATGGTGCTAACGGAATTTGTTTAGGTCAGGGTATTGATCAGGGGATGAATTCATTCTATATTGATGGAGTAGGAAGCCAAGGATTCAATTTTATTAACACACAAATTGTTACCACAGCGCCTTCTCCGGGTGTATTGCAGCAGTACAAAGACAATAATGGATACTTTCAAACAACTGCTAATTTAAATGGAAAGGTAACATTCTTTGGTGCCGATTTTTGGGGTCAACCACAAAATATCTCAAATAATATTTTAGGCGGAACTCTTGAATTACAAGCCGGAAATTATTCAAATTCAGGTCAAAAGACCTTTGGTTCTGTAACTGCCGGAGCAAACTTTAATATTATTGCAAGCAATGTAAACTCAATAAATTCATTATTGTCAACAGGTTCAGCGCCTCAGTTCAGCATTCAATCATCATTTGTCAACCCAGGAAACACGGATGTCAACTCTTGTGCTTTGTGGATCAATAATTTATCGCAATCGGGAGTGCCTGGACCACCAGCCGGTGCATTTTCGGCTGATCGTACAGGTTGGATTGCTACGGCTTCTGTTTCCAATGAAGATGCAAACAAAAGTTTAGATAATGATGCAAATACTCGTTGGTCTACTTTGAGTGCTCGACAAGTTCCCGGACAATGGTTTATTGTAAATATGATTGAACCACAGACTTTTAATGGATTGTACTTGGATCCGGGAAGCAGTAGCTATCGTCCGATAGCTGTTACTATTGCTGTTTCGCAGGATAGTATTAAATGGACAGATATTGCCTCAGCCAATAATCCGACCACAATAACATTTGATAAACAAACGGCTAAATATGTAAGAGTCACACAAACCGGTTCAGGTTCATCCGCGTGGCGTATTGTAGAATTCTACATTATAGATACAGAACTGCCTTATGTTAGTACCCCACAAATAAAAGCCGATGATGACAATATTGCCTTATGGTTTGATAACACTGGTCGGCTAAATTTGAAAAACACGACGGGTACATCCACTGTAAGTTTTTATTCTCTTTCAGGTCAACTGTTAATTGAACCAATTAAAATTGAGAATGCAGCGAGCATTAACCTTCCGAAAGGAATTTATATTGCCACAGTAAGCAATAATGGTAAAATTTACAGGAAAAAGCTGATAAAACAGTGAAATAGTTGATTTTTTTTGTGATTTTAATTCTGATATTAAGAAATAATTAAGAGCTGGAGAATAAATTTGCCAGCAATTAGTAGTAATAATTGTTAACATTAATTCGAAGTATACATGAGAAAACTATTCTTATTTATGGTTTTGTATTGTTTATGCAATAATGCCTTTGCACAACAGACAATTTCCGGTACGGTACGAGAATCGACAGGTCCGGATGCCTTACTGCCCGGTGTTTCTATTCAAGTTGTTGGGACAACCCGAGGAACTATTACCGATCTTGATGGACGATATTCCATACAAGTACAACCGGGTGATAAAGAGTTGATCTTTTGCTTTATTGGTATGAAATGCAAAACCGTCGCTATTGGGAATAAAACCCGAATAGACGTTGTTTTAGACCAGGATGCAGTTGCTTTAAATGAAGTGGTTGTTTCCGCGTTAGGAGTAAAACGCGAAAGTAAATCACTTACAGTCGCTCAGCAACGTGTAGATGCTGGTACAATTTCAGAAATCAAAGACCCTAATTTAATTTCGTCACTTACCGGTAAGGTTGCGGGAGTTATGATTACTCCTCCGACCAGTTCTACCGGCTCGGCGCGTATTGTTATTCGTGGTAACAGTTCGTTCACCGGAAACAACCAACCTCTTTTTGTTGTAGATGGCATGGCCATCGACAATAGTGATGGTAGTGCTGGAGTAAGTACTAACGGAGGTTTGGATATGGGTAACGGGGCATCAGATATTAACCCGGAAGATGTTGAATCCATTGACGTTTTAAAAGGTCCTAACGCGGCAGCATTGTATGGTTCAAGAGCTGCAAATGGTGTGATTATTATCACCACTAAAAAGGCAAAAGAGGGTCGCTTTAAAGTATCGATCAATTCAAACACTATGTATCGCTACATTACTCAATGGCCTGCATTCCAAAACTCGTTCGGAATGGGACACATGACCAGAATGGTAGGAGGAAATAGCAATTGGCTTGCAACAACCGATGCTGATGGAAATCTTTATCCATATCCTGGTATTCCTATTATGGATGAGATAAGCACCGATCAGGGAGGACGTTCTAACGGTGGTCCGATGATTGGGATTCCGTATATTGGTCTAGATGGAGAAATACATAATTATGATCCTCAACCTGACAATGTTTATGGTTTCTATCAAAAGGCTTCAACTTATACAAATAATATTGCCATTGAAGGAGGAAACAAAGACAATAATTATCGTATCTCACTTACCAATATGTCGGCTGACGACGTTGTTGAGAAACAAAATCTTGTAAATAAAAACACATTGACTATGCGTTTTTATAATACATTGATGAAAAATCTTACGCTGGATTCAAAGTTGACTTTTATTGATGATGATACTAAAAATCGTCGATATGCTAATCAAAGTGGTTTCAATCCTTTGTATATGTATACCATTTTGGCTCGTTCAATGAC
>JBBIID010000030.1:8982-10781 GCA_037446675.1 Paludibacter sp. | reverse complement strand
ATAAAACGCCAGAAGGAACTGAGGCCGTAATGGTCGGTGGTATCCACAATCCATATTGGACAATTAACGAGACAAGAAATAGAGACACGAAAATGCGTGTAATGGGAAATTTTGATTTGTCTTACCAAATCTTACCAACGTTAAAAGCTTCTTTGAAATACGGACGTGACTACATCAGTACCAATAGTATGGAGTACAGAAATAAAGGTGCTCTTGGTGGTGGAAATGATGCAAAAGGTTATTATCGTCGCCAGTATAATATTACTGATAATACTCACTCTGAATGGTTATTAGTTTATAACGATCGTTTCTTAAATGATCAGCTTTCGGTTGCAGCAACGCTAGGAGGTAGCCAGCTTGATTATAAAGGTTCATGGCTTAATTCTTATTTGGAATCTTTAAAGCAAGCGGGATTCGAACATATTTCAAATAGCGATGATCGTCCGTTGTCAGACGAAGATGTTCTTAGTTGGAAACGTATCAGAGGTTTATATGGATCTTTATCATTAGGTTATAAAGATTATGTGTATCTTGATTTTACTGGTCGTAACGACTGGAGCTCTACTTTACCACAAGGCAATAACTCTTATTTCTATCCATCGGTTGGGTTATCTTGGTTGCCAACAGAAATGTTTGGATTACCATCCAATAAATTTTATGGAAAACTTCGTGCATCTTATGCTCAGGTTGGTAACGACACTTATCCTTATCGTTTATTACCCTATTTGAATCTGGGTAGTGGAAATGTTTATGGAGGATACAAATATGTGTCTTTACCTGGCACAGTACCTAACAATCGTTTGAAACCTGAGCGTACTCGTTCGCTTGAGTTTGGAGGTGATTTACGTTTCTTCAACAGCCGTTTGAATTTGGATGTGACTTATTATCAATCGAATTCTTTCGACCAAATTGTCGAAGCTGATATGTCTTTATCTTCTGGATATTCTAGTCGCGTGTTTAATGCAGGTGAAATTCAAAATAAAGGTTGGGAAATTTCGATGACCGCAATACCAGTGGAAAAGAAAAATTTCCAATGGAATATGAATCTTAATTTTTCTAAGAACGAATCTGAAATCATTAGTATGGTGGATGGACTGGAACAAATTCAAATAGGTCAGATTTTTGACTTCATGAATGTTCTTAAAGTAGGATTACCTTATGGTGCTATGTTTGGTACAAAATGGGTAACCGACCATGAAGGACGTTTGATGGTAACAGAAGATGGTTCTCCAATTAAAGCCAACAACGTATATCTTGGTAATTTTAATCCAGATTTTATGATTAGTCTTGGTAACCGTTTTAAATGGAAAAATTTTGATGCTTATCTTTTAGTGGATATGAAAAAAGGTGGAAAACTTTATTCAGGAACAATGAGACAAGCTATTCGAAACGGAGTTGTTAGCGGTAATGAAAAACAAAAAGAAGATTTTTGGTTGCGTACTATTATAATGGGTGAATCCGGTGGTGCCGATGACGTTTGGGGAGGTACAACATTCGATAATACATATGTTTATGAACCATCTCAGTACGACAATGTAAATGACATGAATCCTGTTGATCCAAACTATGTGCCTAAGAAATTTACTGGTTATTTGTGGCCGGGGAATGTAGGTTATTATGCGGATGATTTTTGTAGTGAAGTTACCTATGATGCCTCTTTTGTGAAACTAAGAGAGTTGAGTTTCGGTTATAACTTCCCAAAATCGTGGATTTCGAAGATAAAAATGAGCAATGCACGCGTTTCTTTAGTGGGACGTAATTTATGGATACTTTACCAAAAGACTCCGAGAGGAATTGAT
>JBBIID010000030.1:7637-8947 GCA_037446675.1 Paludibacter sp. | reverse complement strand
GGGCTCATTGCCTCCTTCTACAACTTTTGGTATGGATATTAAAGTCGAATTTTAAATCTTAGGTCATTAATATGAAAAAGCAATATTTATTAATCATAGCAAGCATTATAGCATTGTTTACTATAAATGCTTGTACAGAAGGATTTGAAGAAATCAATACCAATCCCAACCGAATCACTTCTACCGAACCGGAATTTATTTTTGGTTTGAGTCCTGTAAGTACATTGAGGACTATAGGAGGTGCGGGCAATGGTGCTACTCGTGCAAATAGTTGGTATATTTTTGGAAATTATAGTCAGATGTGGGCTGTTGAAGGAGGAGGTGCTCCTCACTTTTCGGCAGATGGAGCATCCGATGACTTGTGGAACAGTCTTTATTCGAACTCACTGAAACCTTTGTTTAATATTGTAGAAAACTACGATAATAATCCCGGTTATAAAAATCGCGTAGCAATTGCAAAAATCTGGCGTTCGTATGTGTTCTCGATATTAGTAGGTCTATATGGCCCACTTCCATACGTCGATGCTTGTAACGGTGATGTTAGAGCCCGTTTCGACAAAGAGGAGGATGTTTATCAAGGAATTTTGGATGAACTGAAAGTGGCTTATCAGGCTATTGATGTGAAGAATACAGCCGATAAATATCCTGCAGCGGCTGAACCTTTTTTACAATCTGATTTAAGTCGTTGGTCGCAGTTTGCTCATTGTATTCGTTTGAGAACAGCTTTACGCATTGCTGATTGCGATGTAAAAAATCCAGACAAACCAGAGCTAATATCGTTAGCTGCTATGGCAAAAGCAGTTGTTGCCGAAGAGTTGAATAATGCCGAAAGCAATATGCTTATCAGCAGTAATACTGGAAACTTTTATATGACTTTTGACAATAATGATTTAAATACAAGAAATCCTCTTTTCTTTATCGTAGATCAAATGACTCCTGCAGAAAAGAAGAAACAGTTAGGAAATCTTCCTGTACTTCACGAATCGCTTATGATGTGGATTAAACCAGCTACATATAACGATCCTGTATTGTCGGTTTATGTAAAAGAAGGAAATGGCGGAACTCGTCCAAGGCCGGTAAAAGATAAATATCTTGGTCGCCCAAATTCAATGGGTGCTCCAACTGATTATCGCTACCCTGACGGCTGGGTAAGTCCTTATGCCAATGTGGACGATTACCCAAATTATGCTACCATTGGGAAATCATTTCTTGCTTCCGATGCTAAATATTACTTCTTCTCATATCCTGAACTTTGTTTTATTCGTGCAGAAGCAAAATTAAAAGGTTACTGGACTGGAGGAAGCAAAACT
>JBBIID010000030.1:0-7620 GCA_037446675.1 Paludibacter sp. | reverse complement strand
ATATTATTATGATGGTATTGATGCCCGTTGTTTGAAATATGGAGTGGCACAAAATAAAATTGATCCTTACAAGAATTTTCCAGGAATTAAATGGAGTACACCAACCGATACTGTGAGTGCCGGAGTTATTCCGTCGGACTTCCGTGATTTCCTTGGTGGCTTTACTAATAGTTTCTTGGGGGGTGAAGAAGATAATTTAAAACGTATTATAGTTCAGTACTGGATATCTTTATACGGACAGAACATTGATGCCTGGACTTTATTGCGCAGAACACAGTTAATAAAATTCAAACCAAATTTCAATGCCAGTCAGAACGATGGTTACGTAAGCAGTACCTGGGCTTTTATCCCAGAACGTTTACCTTACCCTGGACGTGAAAGAAATATCAATACAGAGGAAACACAGAATTCGATTCAAAATTATTTGTATGATAACACTCTGCACGATACTCAGGATCGTTTGACTTTCCGTTTGATTTTTGCGGCAGATAACCCAGGTTTACCTGCGCCAGAAATTGGAACTGTCGCATACAGTGCATTCCCATACTCACTTCCAAATCAAGCAATGAATCGTAAATAAATAATAGAAATAAAATGAAAAAGTCATTCAATATATTAAGTATTTTAGTTTTATCTGCGCTTGCATTTGTATCTTGCGAAGATAGACCTGATGTTTATCAGTTTCCAACAGACAAATATATCTACGAAATTCCGGATGTGCCAGTGACAGAAGATTATGTTATCGGTGTAGCTTACGACACAAAATTCCGTGATACACTTTACAATGTCTGGTGGGATAGCGGTAAAAAAGCCGAACAACTTTATACTGGTACTCCATTGTTGGGACAATATGATCATAGAGAAGATGTGGACGTGTTAAGACAACATTTGGATTGGGGAAAAGAAGCTGGAATTGATTTCTTTGTCGTTAGCTGGGGCGGACATGGATTTAATGATACGCTTCTGATGAATTGGGAACAACTTTATCAAGAAGATAATGCGCGCCCAAAAGTTGTGATTCGTTTTGACCCTGGTTATCGATTCAGAAGTGGAAAAGATACATTGCAATTGAGCCCATTGCATATGGACTCGTTGAAATATGATCTTGACTCGCTTTATACAAACGTAATGATGCATGATTTTGTGTATAAAAGATCAGATGGAAAACCAGTTATGGTATTCTGTAACTTTACAAACAATGCTCAAATTCCACGATTGAATAATTTTGTCAACTTCCTTAAAAATTCAGAGATCATTCACAATAATATTTGGTTAATGGCAGAATTAGGTGGAGGTTGGCAGTCACCTGAACGTTGGGGTTACAATGCTGCAAATGGATATAACGGGCCAACCGAAGGCTATGTGAAAGCAGATTCGATTAAACCTTTTGATGCATTCTTTATTACAGATATTTCTCATAATAACTACGACCGTTATTATTCGCAATATTCGTATTTGGACTACAATTATCGTTATTGGCAGGATAGGATGAAACCTCTAGGTAAAGAATATATACCAACAGTGATGCCAGCCTTCGACGACCGTGTAAATACACCTGCCAGCGACCGTTACTTTATTCCTCGCTGGAAAAACGGTACTGGAGCTTATGTAATTAGCGATAGTATAAGCACAGAGCATAACTTTAGTAGTTTCACAGAAAATCCATATAAAAAATGGGCTAATGTGGCTAAACGCAATATCGGAAATAGTCGAATTATAATGATCTATAACTGGAATGATTTTGCAAGTGGACGGAATCTAGAACCTACTGTTGAGTTCGGAAAAGATTATTTGCAATATACTAAAGAGTTTTTCAAGAGACCATAATAATATTAAAATACCTTGTTCTGATTATTTGGGTAGAGTTTAAAAGGACTTCGGCTCTACCCGAAAATCAGACAAATGAAAGACCAAGCAGAAGTCCAAGTTAAAATTTTAAATTTTATATTTATGAAATTAAATTACTTTTTCAGATCATTGGCGCTAGTAGCATTAATGATGCTGGCAACAAATGTTAAGGCTGTAAATATCAATGTAGCTGATGGTGCTACTGATACTGAATTGGCTGCTGCTTTGGAGCAAGCAACTACAGGCGATGTTATCTTAATTAATGGTTGGGTAACAATGAACGCTTTTGTGGATATTACAAAAAACGTAACCATTAAGGCAGGTGTAGAAAATGCCGGATTTGATGGACAAGGTCTTACTCGATTATTTGAAATTCATCCAGAACCAATCGAAGGTGCAAAATTAGTTTTTGAAAACCTTGGTTTTGTTGGTGGTAATGCATCTTTAAATGTAGAATCAACAGATGGAGGTGTAGCCAGAATTTTTGGTGGTGTAACAGAATTTTTATTATGCTATTTTGATGGCAATCAGGCTTCTCGTGCAGGAGCATTTATGATTACTGGTGATGATACAGCTCCTACAACTTCAGTTACTTTTAAAGGTTGTGAAGCTACAAATAATATAGCTCAAGGCAATGGTGGAGAAAGTCGTGGAGGTTATTTATTTACCGATGGTAATACTTATATTAGCCATGAATATTGCAAAATATCAAGTAACCAGGCAATTGGCGGTAGAGGTGGAGCACTTTGCTTGTTCGGAAATGGAACGCGTCGTTTCTACTATACAATTATTAGCGATAATAAAGGTGGTAACTGGGGTCCTGACCCATCAGGACTTACTGCAGACGATGTAAAATTGGATAAAGATGGAAATGCGACTAATGATGGCGAATACGAAGGTGGTGTTGCCTTTATCACTGGAGGTGCAACAACATTTGAATCTTGTGGGCTTATCTCTAATAAGTCATGGAGCCATTCTGGTCTAATTCGTAGTTGGGGTAATGCAAATACTACTTTTATTAATTCTACTATTGCTAAAAATCAAAGTTTACATGACCGTTCTCCTATTTGGACTGGTGAAGCTACTTACACTTTTGTAAACAGTCTTTTTGTTGACAATATGGGACAGAACTCAGGTAACGGCGCTGGTTTTGATGGAGATAATAATGCTAATGTACATTTGAATATCTTCAATTCAGTATTCGCAAGAAATGTTGCCGGTGCTGATGGAGCCGTTGATATTCGTGCAATTCCTAATTATGCAACTCAATTAGTAGTTAAAAACTCACTTATTGGTTTGATACAAGGAGATGCTAGCGGAGTGATTCCGATGGATAATGAAAACATTCCAACTAAATCGAATATTGCTATGTATAAAGTTGCAGATGAGCAAGCGTCACTTGATTATGCTGCATTGGAAAATTCAGGAGTGGATTTTGGACAAGGTTTGAAATATAGCAAGTCGTTTGGAATGCCTTATTACCTTTTAACTGCAAATAGTCCAGCAACTAAGTTGGGTGACCCTGTTTTGTTGGCTGATTATGACCTTGATTCAGATTTATTTAATCAAGCTCGTCCAATTGCTTCTGATGGTTCAATTACAGCTGCACCAACTAATGCATCTGTTGAAGATGAATTTGATGATACAGGTTGGGAAGGAAATATTATCAATGCAGTGGTTACTCCTAAAGCTGATAATTTTGGTTTGAAACTAATTGGTAACATGGTTGAAAATGGAATCATCGGCGTAGACTATGGTCAACTAAGAGGTGCTGCAAAAGTAGAGTTATACTCTATTACTGGCCAAAAACTAGAAACTATTTTCAATGGAATTGTTGTAAGCAAAGGTTATTATAACTTGAAAACTTCGACTTCTGGTGTTTATTTGTTGAATATAACAATCGAAGGTAAAACGTTTGCAAAACGTTTAATCGTTAAATAATTTCATTTCTTTAATACCTCCCTCTACCTTTTTCCTTCTTTTCTACAGAGAAGGAAAGAGGGAGGTTCATTTCTTATTTTTTATACAAGTACAAATTCCGATTTTATCGGAACAGAAGTTTTACATCTACAAAAATACGACATTAATTATTATTAATTTCTTCATATTTAATATTTTAAGTCGCAGCTTTAATGTAGATTCCCTTTGATAGACCTTTTTACAAATGAAGACACGGAAATTACTATACATATTATTTTTTGCAAGCATTTTGGTTGCTTGTGATAAAAGACCGGTTTATAAAAACGCCTCGTTGCCTATCGAAGAGAGGGTGAACGATTTGCTTTCGCGGATGACGTTGGAAGAAAAGGCTGCTCAACTGGATATGCTTTCTGCTAATGATATTCTCATGGATTCTAAAAATCTGAGCGAAAGCCGTGTCTATTCTTTTATCGATTCTATGAATATAGGGTCGATTCATGATCTATACCCAGAATCGGCAGTGATGGCGAACGCACTCCAAAAACATGCTGTCGAAAAATCCCGCCTGGGAATACCTCTACTTTTTATTGAAGAAGCGCTTCATGGCTATCAAGGTGCCGGAGCCACCACTTTCCCAATTCCTCAGGGAAATGCTTCAACATGGGATACAACATTAATTTATAAAATTGGACGAGCTGTGGCCACCGAAGCTAGGGCTCATGGAGTTCATTTCGTTTTAGGCCCAAATCTCGATCTTGCCCGTGATATTCGTTGGGGTCGGGTGGAAGAAACTTTCGGAGAAGATGTTTACCTAAGTTCCCGAATTGGAGTAAACTTGATTAAAGGATTACAGGGCGAAAGCCTTACTGATAACAATACAGTTGTTGCTGAACCGAAACATTTTGCGATGCATGGTTCACCAGAGAATGGAAGCAACGAAGGACCTGTGTCTGTTGGAGAGCGCGAAGCACGCTCCACTGGTTTATATGTATTCGAAAAAGCAATAAAAGAAGCTAAAGCAAAAGGAATAATGGCAGCTTACCATGAAATTGATGGTATTCCTTGTGTTGAGAACAAATGGTTGCTTACTACAATTCTTCGAGATGAATGGGCTTTTGATGGTTTTGTGCTTACAGATTTGGGAGCCATCAGAAAACAAATAACTACACATAAAACTGCTGCAACTGATGAAGATGCCATTGTGAAATCGATTACAGCCGGATTAGACATGCAATTTTATGATTTTCCACATAAAGATTTTCAGCGAATTATTGTTGAATCGGTAAAAAATGGCAGATTATCGGAAAAAGATTTGAATCGTGCAGTAAAGAGTGTTTTACGAGTGAAATTCATGCTTGGTCTGTTCGATAATCCTTACACAGAGGAGAATCTGGTAGGGAAAGTATACCATTCAAAAGAACATCAGAATTTGGCTCTGGAAGCAGCTCGTCAATCGGTAGTTTTATTGAAAAATGAAAATAAATGTCTTCCGCTGAAAGATAATATGCGGATTACACTCACAGGGAGTTTGGCAAATGCAACTTACACAGGCGGATATTCGCCTGCAGGAGCTCAAGCGGTAAGTGTTTATGATGCAATGATGAAAAACTATAAAGGAAAAATTGATTATATCAATACTGAAATTTCCGATAGATTTTCGATTATTCTACCTTCTTTTTTATCAACAGATATTGCAAGTAAAGGCCTGAAAGTTGAATTCTTCAACAATAAAGATTTAAAAGGTGCGCCAGCTTATACAGCTATTGATGCAAATCTTAATCCATATTGGCACAACTTGAGCCCAGCACCGGGGATTAATCCAGAAAGTTTTTCAGCTCGTTGGTCGGGATATATTACAGTTCCGGTAACTGGTGTATACGAAATGGATTTCAGGGCTGATGATTGTGGCCGAATCTACATCGATAACAAACCATTTATTGACCATTGGAGTACAGAGTGGCAGGATCGCGGAGAGCGAAAATCGATTCGTTTGGAAGCCGGACGAAAAATTCCTTTTCGGTTAGAATTTTCAAAACTGGCAGATAATGCCGGTATCTGGCTAAAATGGAGACTCACTGATTCTGAAAAGTCTAATTTGTATTCAAATATTACTCGTTCGGCTTCTCAGTCGGATGTAGTGGTTGTGGTTATGGGTGAAGCGCAGGAAGAAGTTGGTGAAAGTAGAGATAAGCATGACCTATGTCCAAACAATATGGATATGAATATCCTGAAAGCAGCCGCTAAGTCGGGAAAACCGGTTGTGACAATTATGATTACCGGACGTCCTTTGATTTTGACAGAGGTTTGCAAGCTTTCCAGTTCTGTGTTACAAGCTTGGTTTGGTGGAGAGGCTGCGGGAACAGCAATTGCGGAGATTTTGAATGGAAAATGTAATCCTTCCGGACATTTGACGATTACTTTCCCCGAAAATCAAGGTCAGCTACCGATGTATTATTCTAAAAAACCATCGGCACATCGTAGGTACATCGATGGAGATGCTAAGCCACTTTTTCCGTTTGGATATGGCTTAAGCTATTCAAATTTTGAGTATACGAACTTGAAAGTAAACACTGAAAATCCTAGCATTTCAGATGAGATTGATATAAACGTAGATATTAAGAATACAAGTTCGCGAGATGGTTATGAAGTTGTACAGCTTTATTTGAATGATAAAGTAAGTAGTGTGGAGATTCCCGAAAAGCAACTGAAAGCTTTTTCAAAGGTCTTTATTAAAGCTGGAGAAACAAGAAATGTAAAACTGGTTCTAAAGCCAGAACAACTTTCGCTCATAAACATAGACATGAAACGTGTGGTTGAACCGGGCGAATTTGAAATTATGATCGGAGCGTCATCCGAGGACATAAGATTAAGAAAAAATATTATTGTAAAATGATATGAATCAAAGTTTTAATTCTTAAATTTTTGTTATCATGAGAAAATCTATTTTTTTTAAAATGTGGGCAATTTTGCTATTGTCCTATTTGGGGTTGGTGAATGCTAACGCCCAGTTTCTGGAGGGCACCGAAACGGTGGATATAGTTCAGATCCGCGGTTTCGATGGTGATAATGTAGGCAATTGGTACTTGGCTGATATAGGAGCAGATGTCGATTCAATTGTTTGGAGTCAGGAAGCAACTGATGTTATCAAATGGTATCGTATTCCAGCAGGTGGTGTATCTGATGGAACGGTAGATGTTCAAGCTTATTATTACAAAAACGTTGCTACAGGACGATATTTGTACATTACCGATGCTCAATTAACCGAATTTTCAACAGATGACGGTGACTGGCCAACAAAACGCGCTTATGCTACAACAGTAAATGCGAAAACTGCCAATTTCAAGTGGTTTGAACGCAATACAAATGCTGATTGGGGTTGGGCAAGTAACCTTCATAGTGCTGCAGCTTATTATCCAGAAAAACGTGTGGGAAACAAATATTTGATTCTATCCGGTATTATTATGATGAAAATCAAAGATGGAGGCGTTAATGGTGAAGAATTTTTTGGAGTATATGAACCTAATGCTTCTGTAGGAAGTCAGGCTGGTGGACTAGGAAATGCTTGGCATGCAACAAAAATTGATGTCGTAGCTACTGATATTGAAAATCCTGATGTTCCTCATTTCCTTTCTAATACTGAAAAAGCTGATATTATTACTATCCGTGGTTTTGATGGCGACAATGTAGGCAATTGGTACCTTGCTGATATAGGTGTTGCTGCCGACTCACTTGTTTGGAGCCAGGAAATTGATAACATTTCAAAATGGTATCGTATTCCAGCAGGTGGAGCATTTGATGGAACAACCGACGTACAGGTTTACAACTATAAAAATGTAGCTACGGGTCGTTATC
>JBBIID010000029.1:11813-13648 GCA_037446675.1 Paludibacter sp. | reverse complement strand
AAGACACGTTAGGACTCATGCCGACAGGAGGTGGAAAATCACTCACTTTTCAGGTTCCGACCATGGTAATGGATGGTATTTGTATTGTTGTAACCCCGCTTATTGCTTTAATGAAGGATCAGGTGGATAACCTAAAAAAGAGAGGAATAAGAGCAGCAGCAGTATACGCCGGAATGACTCACAACGAGATATTGCTCACCCTCGAAAATGCAGTATTCGAAGCTTATAAATTCCTTTATGTTTCACCCGAACGACTGGGAACGCAAATTTTTATCGAAAAAATAAAACAGGCAAATGTTTGCATGATTGCTGTGGATGAATCGCATTGTATCTCGCAATGGGGATACGATTTTCGTCCTTCCTACCTGAAAATTGCCGATATTAGGGAAATTATTCCCAACGCACCTGTATTGGCGCTTACTGCAACAGCTACACCTGAGGTCGTTGAAGATATTCAGGCGCAACTTCGATTTAAACAAAAGAATGTTTTTCAAAAAAGTTTTCATCGTTCAAATCTGGCTTATGTGGTGAGAACGGTCGAAAATAAAGACGAAAACCTGCTGAAAATTCTGCATAATGTTCCCGGAACGTCAGTTGTTTATGTTCGTAATCGAAAAAAAACGAAGGAAGTAGCTGATTTTTTGAATCAAAACGGGATAACCGCGGAACATTTTCATGCCGGGCTGAAAAACGAAATAAAAGATGCCAAGCAAGCCCGTTGGAAATCGGGAGAAACAAGGGTTATCGTTTCTACAAACGCATTCGGTATGGGAATCGACAAAGCCGAAGTTCGCTCGGTTGTTCATCTTGATTTACCGGATTCGTTGGAAGCCTATTTTCAGGAAGCCGGACGAGCCGGGCGCGACGAGAAAAAAGCTTATGCCGTGATTCTCTACAACAACAGCGATGCCGTAAAAATGCGCAAACGAGTTTCGGATAGTTTTCCGGGAAAAGAAATGATTTTAAAAGTTTACGAAGCGCTCGGAAATTATTTCCAGATTGGAGTTGGATCAGGTCTTGATAATACTTTTGCATTTGATATTGGCAATTTTTGTACTAGATTTAAGCTGCCAATTCTTATTACTTACAACAGTTTGAAACTACTGCAACAAGCTGGTTACATAGAGTTAACCGACGAACAGGATAATTCATCATACGTATTTTTCATTGCAGGAAAAGATGATTTATATAAAATAAAGCACAATACTGAACAAGAAGAGCTAATACATATATTACTTCGCTCCTACACCGGTTTGTTTACCGATCCGGCACCAATAAGCGAAGAAGTGCTTGCCCAACGACTGAAATGGACACGCGAACAAGTTTATGAGCAGCTTATCAAAGGAAAGAGTTATACAATTTGTAACTAGAAAAAAAACTCCATTTCTCACTTTTACCCGCGAAAGAGAGGAAACTAAACGAATTGTTCTTAGCAAAGAAGCTTATGACGATCGACGTGACCGTTACATATCCCGCATCAAAAGCGTTTTGGATTATGCGCGGGAAGAAAATATTTGCAGAAGTCAGATTTTATTAAGTTACTTTGGCGAAAAAGACACTCAACCTTGTGGTAAATGTGACATTTGTTTGAAAAACAGAGAAAATCAGATAACAACAGAAGATTTCGAGAACATACGAAAAGCTATTACTGCAAATTTGGAAACAGGAGAAATGAGTTTAAACTCTCTGGTAAAATCTATTCCATTTAAAGAAAAAAAAGTATTGCAAGTTGCGAGATTCATGCTCGACAACAATCTAATAGAAGAAAATAATCTACTGAAATTGAAACTAATTAAAAGCCAATAACAAATAAATCCGCCGATAAAATCAATTTT
>JBBIID010000029.1:0-11781 GCA_037446675.1 Paludibacter sp. | reverse complement strand
TTTGTTGGATTTGTTTTGTTATCAGAACTTCAAGTCCCGTATTTTAACGGCAATGTTTCCTTTAGCGTTTGCCTGCACTCTCAATGCGCCCGGAATCAGATTCAATTCTTTTACCGTTATACTGTTCAACTCACCTTGCAAAGCAATTCCGTCATAAACCGGATAGTTCGCAATCATTTTATTCACCTCAGCTTTCATACTATCCAAATCTGCTTTTATAGGGTAAGTAAGATATGGTGTTAACTGCTTTAAAATAAGCCCGTGCAATAACCAGTTGGCCGATTTTACTAAAGCGTTTTGCGTCTTTATATCAAATTCGGGGTCGGTCACTTCAACAGCCATTTTTTCAGCATTGTAACTCATGTTTCCTTTAAAATATATTCGTCCTTTAAGTGCACCTTTCACATCCGCCACAAACACAGCTTTTCCTTCGCTTCCGAAAATGGACAAATCTGTAATCGTAATCGATTTATTACCCTGTGTAAAGGTTTTGTTCACCAATTGAGTTTTTGCCATATCCGAAATTTTTTGGTAAGTAACATCGGTGGCAACATTCAGGTTAAATTGCTGAGTGGGTTTATTTACCATTTTGAAATCAGGAAGTTTCACCTCCGGTCTGGCGGCAGGTTTAGCGCCCATGAATGATTCAATTTGTCCGTAAACGGCCACCGCCATATTCAACTTAGTTCCGCTCGTTGTAAAAGGCGAAACATACACATCTTTTGGTAAAATACGAATCCATAATTCATTCTCAGGGCTGGTGAGCATTGGTTTTTGCACCATCGACCACACATCCGAAACATATTTTTTAAGATCTACCGACTCGGAAAGTGCTTTATCAATCTGATCAGAAATAAGCTTCTCGCAACGGGTAAGTGCCAGATTTGCGATAGGAGTTACCGGAACATTTATTCCTACAGCCTTGATTTTAGGCGTTTGAATCCATTCGAATCCGTTGGAAGTGGTTTGGCTTTTCAATTTCCAGTCTTTCGAAATGTTTATCGCCGTTCTGTACTTCAAGGCAATACTGCCTTCGGCATCGTACTGATCTCCAACTTCCAGTCCAAATTTTTGCACTTTCCATGCAAAGCGCGACCAAACTTTGAGTGGAACTCTAAACTCGATAACGTTATTCACAATTTGAAAGCTAAAGTCCTGAACTTTCCAAACTTTTATCTGAAGATCTTTGTCTGAAATATTAGAACCTTCGTAAATCAATCCTGTCATTTTGGAATTGATCGCAGTTTCCAGCTTCTTCACATCCAAATCTATTTTGATTGGAAATTCGGACATTGCCGGAGGTAAATTCGATGGAATGTATGATTCAACCGGTTTTTCTGTTTGAAGCGTTTTACAAGCGTTCAAAACTAACATTGTCATTACCGACAACAATAGATATTTTATTTTTCTCACTTTGTATTTGTATTAAAAATTTGAATGCAAAATTATATATTTCTGATTGTTTTTTATAAAATTTATAAACATAAATAAACTTAATTGTGACTTTATTGTTAGAGTGTATAAAATAATGGCAAAGATATTAAATTGCTATTAACACCAACTCGATGATACAATTTAGTAAGTTTAATTATATTTGTGCTCACAAATCGATGCTTTATACGGAAAAGTGAGCCGAATTATTATTCAAATTCTATAGCTATCATTTAAAATTATTAACTAATCTTTTTAGAAATAACACCTTCTCAAAGATTAGAAATCAAAATAAACTTTGCTTTAGTCAAAACATATTTAAATAACAATCAATGAAAACGATAGTAATCATTACTGATGACGTATTATTCAGCAACTTATTATCTCCGCTGTTATTAAAAAAATCTTCTGATTTAGAAATTCTTGTTTGCTCTAATTACATGAAGATCGATGCCAAATTGGAAAATAAAAGCAGCAACCTGATAATAGTCGACGGAGGTATAAACAACATATCTCCAATAGAAATAATACAGTATTTGCGAATGTCGAAAAAAGTTGTTGCTCCGATATGGTTTTTTCCGGAGATAAAAACAGATGCGTATACACACAAATCGCTTCTTACCGGTGTAACCAAAATTATCAACAAGCCTTTCGATCCGTATTTGGTAACAGATGAAATATCCGCTTTACTTTCAATATAATTTTATTAACATTAACTTTATGAAATACAAAAGCATATTACTATTTATTTTTGGAGGAATCATCTCCGTTGCCAACGCACAGGTCAACGTCGATTCTATTTTTCAGAATGCAGTAAATCTGTCCAAAAACCAACAGTACGAAAAAGCAATAAGCGAAGCACAAAAAGCGCTTGATGCTGATAAGGCCAGAGCCGACATTATGGTTTTCATTGCAAATGTTTACTCTTGGCAAGGCGACAATCAAACTGCAAAATCGTACTTAAAATCGGCTGGTGAGCTAAATTATTACACCGATGAATATTATTTATCGCTAACAAATGTGCTTCTCAGGTCGGGAGATTATAGCGATTTGCTCGAAAAGTGTAACGAAGCCGAAAAGAACAATTATGGCGACTCTGAAGATTTGTTGCAAAAAAGAATGATTGCTTATTCGGGTTTAAAACAATATGACGACGGTGTAGCACTGATTGAAAAGCCTGAAAACGAAAAATACCTGGCAACCGAACAAATAGACAACCTTTATACAAGTTTGTTGCTGAAAAGAAATAGCCACATTATCTCAGCGTATTATACGCTCGATATGTTGAGCAATAATTTTGCACCTCAGCATTTGGCCTCGCTCGGTTATTCGTTCAAAGTAGGAGAGCACACATGGGGCTTTAGAGCAAACTATGCCAATCGTTTTGGACTGAGCGATGTACAACTCGAAACAGACTTTTACCTAATGCTGCCTAAAGAACAATACTTGTATCTGAATTACGGATATGGTTTCGGATTAGATGCAAACCTTTTCCCTCGGCACAGAGTAGGATTGGAATATTATTTTCCATTGGGCAACAAGTTCGAAGGATCAATCGGAGGACGTTATCTGAACTTTCCACAATCAGACGTTTTGATTTTCACCGGGCATCTCGGAAAGTATTTTGGAAAAAGTTGGGTAAGTGTGAGACCATTTTATGTCTACAAAATTCAGGATAAAACATCTTCTTTATCGGTAATAGGAAATTACAGATTGTACGGGAAAAATGAACTCAATTATTGGGGTTTGGAAGTTGGATTGGGCAATTCGCCCGATGATATTTACTCGGTATCTTCCGGAAGCTTTAATCAATTAATCGCTTACCGTGTAAAACTAGAAAAAAATATAATGCTTAACAGAGTTTCGGATTTACACATAGGATTAGGATACTCCCGTGAACAATTTGGAACGACCACCATAGATTACAGAAATAGAATTACATTAGAACTTGGATATAAACTACGATTAAAATGAAAACATTTACAATATACTTCAGATACTGGTTTATCAGGTTTTTATACTTGCTGCTCTTTTTGGTGCTAGCATTCGGAAGCTATTTTTATACGATTCCAAAACTTGATATTGGGAATTATACACTCGTAAATCCCGTGTTCACAGATATCGAACATTTGTCGCCATGGCTGTACGATATCGATTATTTTATATTCGTGTTTACGGTTGCAATTGTGATCTTATTTTCTTTGATCGTATTCTTTAACTGGAGTAAACGAGAAAAAGATAAATCGAACAACGAGTTTCTTTCTAATTTTATCGAAAAGTTATTCGAATATCTGTATAGTCCTGTAGAATTTTCGGATGATGAAAAACAGAGAAAGCTCAAAGCATTGAATAAAGCACTTGACTCCGACCATGCCCGAAGGCTTTTTATAAGCACCATGATCAGTATTCATGCACAAACCGAAGGTACTGTGAAAGAAAAAGTGAATTTGATTATGAAAGCGATAAAATTAAATTATTTAATTCGCGCTTATCTGCATTCTCCTTATATCAGACACAAACTTTATGCACTTAAAACCATATCGGAATTCAAGCTGGTAGGTTACGAAAAATACATTTTAAAACTCACCAAGCGTAAGAATGATGTTTTGCATGCCGAAGCAATTGTAACTTTACTAAAACTTGAGGTTTACAGCAATCTTATGTTCCTGAACGATTTGAAGATGAAACTTACGCTGTGGGATATAAACCTGATTGTAAAAACAATTGAAGAACTGGATAAAAAAGACATAAACTATCGATTCTTAATAAATTCGGCCATTCCCGAAGTATCTGCCCTTGGATTAATTCTGGCGCGAATACATAATAAAACGGAATTGAAAAGTGAAGTACTTTTGAAAATTGGTCATTCCAACGAATTGGTGAACGAAGAAGCGTTCTTCACATTAATTTCATTTGCCAATTCGCCTCAAGACTTTGACTTTTTGATTGACAAATTCGGGGTTGCTCCAAGAAAAGCAGAAGTGTTGATTATTCGAGCATTGAAAAAACATGAAAATACTGAAAAAGCGACTCAGTTCCTGAATTGGGTGGTTATAAACAAGCACTTCATACTGAAAATAGAAGCAATCCGTCAGCTATTGGATATTGATCTGAATGCTGTGTCGGAATTCAGAAAATCGGATGATGTGCTTATCCGTCAAGCATGTTTACAAGTATTAGACATTAATATATAATAAAATCTGTATTTATGACAAATCAAATAAACTGGATCGATTTCCTAAACAGCATATTTTTGGTATATGCCTGCATCTTGTTCAGCATGTATTTATTCAATGCTATCTTATCCATATTCGAGCTACGTGGTTATTCGAATAAAAACAGATATGTAAATTATAAGGCGATGCTTTCGTTCGAAAAACTTCCACTATCTCGGTTATTGCACCGGCATACAACGAAGAAAAGAACATTATCGATAATATTGAATGTCTATTATCATTACAATATAAAGAATTTGAAATTATTATTGTAAACGACGGCAGCAAGGACAATACGCTTTCCAAAGTAATTGAATACTTTGACATGATAAAAGTGGAAAGAGCATACGAACAAGAATTGGAATCAGAGACTATACGAGCCATTTATCAATCGAGAAATCAGGCTTACAATCATTTAGTGCTTGTTGACAAAGAAAATGGAGGAAAAGCAGATGCTTTGAATGCAGGAATCAATGTTTCGCAAAACGATTTGTTTCTTGCCATTGATGTGGATTGTATTTTGGAATCGGATGCTCTCCTGAAAATGGTAAAACCATTTATCGACAACAATAAAAATGTGGTTATTGCTTCTGGTGGTGTAGTTCGTATTGCTAATTCATGCGAAGTACAGGAAGGAAAAATAAGTAAAGTAAATTACCCTAAAAATTTCTGGGCCAAATTTCAGGTTTTGGAATATTTTAGAGCATTTACCCTTGGGCGTATGGCATGGAGTAAGCTCAACGGCTTGCTCATTATTTCGGGAGCCTTTGGTTTATTCGATCGAAAAAGAGTAGTACGAGTAGGTGGTTACGACAAATACAGTGTAGGAGAAGATCTTGAACTGGTTGTAAGACTTCGTAGATACATGCATGAAGTGGAAAAAGTGAAATACCGGGTAGCTTTTATTCCCGATCCGCTTTGTTGGACAGAAGTTCCCGAATCGTACAAAGTGTTGGCTCGCCAACGAAACAGATGGACACGTGGTGCAATCGATACCATTATGAAACACAAAAAAATGTTCCTTAACCCAAAATACGGATTAATTGGAATGGTAAGTTTCCCATACTGGGTTTTATTCGAATGGTTAGCACCGTTAATTCAGTCGGTCGGTTTAATTTATCTGATACTCGTCATTATTTTCGGATTGTTGAATCTACACGTATTTATCACGTTATTAATCTTTGTCCTCAGTTTTTCAATAATGTATTCTCTCTTCGCGATTTTTTTCGAAGCTTATACATACAACAAATACAAAGGAATTTCTTATTTATCGCAAGCAGTTATCTTTATATTTCTCGAAATGTTTATCTATCAGCCATTAAATATGATATTTTCATTAACAGGCCATTTTGATTTCTACTTCAAAAGAGATAAGAGAAAATGGGGCGAAATGACCAGAACAGGTTTTAATACACAAAAATAACTTCTAACAAAATATTTACAATGGATCAAAACGTTATCGACCCGAAGTACCAAACCTGGAACAATAGCTATTTGCTTGATATTCCAATGATTGATAAGCAACACATGATGTTCTTCAAGATATTTGATGATCTAATGGTGTTGAATAAAGGAAACGACAATTACGAAAAAATTAACGACGTAATTTTGGAATTGGAGAAATATACTCACAATCACTTTAGCACCGAAGAAGCACTAATGCGTAAAGCAAACTCACCTGACATGGATCTACATATCGTTCAACATCAATTATTTATAACAAAAGTAGAAGAATTTAAAATTGCTTACGGTTATAAAAATTCAATTTTGATGGAGCAAATGATTGTATTTATGCGGAAATGGTTTTTAATGCACATTTCCGAAGTGGATGGTAAGTATGCTGATCCGGTAAAGAAATACTTGGAGGATAAAGAACAAAAAGCGGATCAGCCATAAATAAAGACGTAATAGAACAATCGAAACAAGTTTAAAATCAGACTGTTGTAATATTTAAAAATTTACAACAGTCTGATTTTTTTATTATAAAACCATATTTAACAGCAATAAATAATTTATCAAAAATCAGATATTCAATATCTCTTCCGCTTTTTCCACAGCAAACTTCACATAGTTGGCACAACGGGTTTCAAACATATTTTCAGCTGCAATAGCAGTAGCTCCTTCGTCAGTGTCCATAAGATTTCCATCGAGTAATTTCAAACAAGAAATACTACCAAATTTTGCTTCAAACTCTGCTACAAACTGCTTAGCCTTATCAAATGCACGTTTTTTATCTTCGTCATTACCGTTTTCACCTTTTCCGTATTTAAGTCCGAGAGCCATAATTGCACCAGTAACGGCTCCACAAGTTTCCTGCCTACGGGCAATTCCTGCACCAAACGGTCCGGCAAGCCGTAAACTAAGATCTTTTGAGATACCATAATCAGGAGCAAAAACACTAAACACTGATTGTGAACAATTGTATCCCCCTGCAAAGGTTTGGACGGCAAGATTTGATTTTGAAGCATTCATACTTATACGGTTTTAAAATTGAGTATTCCGAGAGTTTTTTCTTCCCAAATTTATTTTTTGCAAATATATTTCTTTCTTTTTGTATTTAACACAACATGTCTCTATTATTTATATATGCACATTCAATATGAAAGGAATGCAAATGCCGAACATATAAAAATTTGTTAAAGTTACAAACTTTTAGTCTTTCGATACGTTTCGACTTATAAAGATTAATGCCTTATAAGACATTTCTAAAACGAACTTTTATACACTTATATTATGGAAACTCTGAATTTCAACAAAATACTCATCGCTTTAGACTACGATGAATCGGCTCAAAAAGTGGCCGAAACAGGTTATGCTCTGGCAAAAACCATGAATGCAAAAGTAATTTTGCTACATGTAGTTTACGAACCGCCTATTTACTACAACTCTTACATGTTTATGCGAAATTTGCATGTCGACATTAACGAAGATTTGAAAAAATCGACTGAATATTTTCTTGAAAAAACAAAACATTTTTTGGGAGATGAAACGATTGGGACTTTAGTTGCAGAAGGCGAAATCCCCGATACAATTTTGGAAACGGCCTCGTTGTATAAAGCCGATATGATTATTATGGGGTCTCACAGTAGAAAGTGGCTGGAAAGCATCCTGCTGGGTAGTGCTACTGAAAAAGTACTTGAAAAATCCACTCTTCCATTGTTTATTGTTTCGACAAAAAAGCAAGAAGAATAATCAATTTTGCAAAAGAAGAATACCTGTAAAAGAAATACATAGCAAAAGAAACAAATATAAATTATCAACACTTAGATTATTAAACATATGAACTATTACATGAGCAAAATTGTATCCGACACTTTTGACAATGCCGAACAGAAGGTTACTCAGGAGTTAAAAAAAGAAGGATTTGGAATAATTTCTGAAATCGATCTTCAAGGAAAATTTAAAGAAAAACTAGATGTTGACTTCAGAAAATACAAGATTTTGGGAGCGTGCAATCCGGCTTTTTCTTACAAAGCACTTCAAATGGAAGATAAAATCGGAGTTATGCTGCCATGTAATGTTGTTCTTCAAGAACTGAAACCCGGAAAAATTGAAATTGCGATCGTAAATCCGATGGCCTCCATGTCCAGCATCGAAAATTCAAAATTAATTGAATTCGCCGGCGAAATCCAACAAAAATTAAAATCAGTAATCGATCATATTTAAAACCAACACATTAAACCATAAAGCCTATGAGTGGATTTATTAATGAAGATTTTGTCAGACTAATAATTGCCAGCATTTCGTTCGTCGTTGTTTTATTCATTGTCTATTTTATTTATCGTTTTCTTTTCTCAATAATAAAAAAACGAGTAATCCGAACGAACAACAAACTGGATAATTTTGTCATCGAACTCTTCAAAATTCCTGCTCTCTGGCTTTTATATTGGATTCTGCTCAAAGTTTTTTCCCATTTCTATCTTTCCGATCTGACGGTTTTCCCCTATCTTGAACATGTCAACACGTTACTTATCATTTTCTCAATTACATGGATTTTGATCAAATTTATAACGGTCGGGGAATATTATTTGTTGAAAAAATTTGATATTGCTTCCGAAGACAACTTAAAGGCCAGAAAAAATCTTACGCAAGTAAAAGTTTTCAAAGGCATCGCCAATTCCGTCATTATTATCATTTCAATATCCATTAGTTTGCTCACATTCGATCAGGCCCGAACCATCGGATTGAGCTTATTAACCTCCGCCGGAATTTTTGGAATTATCGTTGGTTTTGCAGCCCAGAAAAGTATCGGGTTGATTCTTGCCGGGATTCAGATTGCTATTACACAACCCATCAGACTCGACGATGTGGTCATTGTGGAAGGCGAATGGGGACGAATTGAAGAAATAACTCTCACTTATGTAGTGGTAAAAATATGGGACGAAAGAAGGCTCGTACTTCCCATCACCTGGTTTCTCGAAAAACCATTTCAGAACTGGACACGCACCAATGCCGACATAATCGGGACAATTTTCCTGAAAGTTGATTATAATTTCCCGGTTGATAGTATCAGAAAAGCATTGCCGGAAATGCTGAAAGGAAACAAAAACTGGGACGAGAGAGTATTGAACGTACAGGTTACCGACACCAACGAACGAAGTAAAGAAGTGAGAATATTGCTGAGTAGTTCCAATTCATCTAAAAACTGGGATTTGCGAACCGAAATCAGAGAAAAATTGATTGACTTTATCAACGATAATTATCCTGATACTTTTGCAAAAATCAGAATAAAGAATGTGTAACCAAAGCAAAAGCTATCGTACGATCTCTACTTTTTTTGAATAAAATGTTTCGAGCCGCATTTTAAAAATGTCTAGTTGCGTCTCATTTATTCGGATATTATTATCAAATAGTTCTAATGTAATATAAAGGGTGTCTTTTTTCAATAAAGGCTTCCACAGTCCGCAAACGTGACCATCAATAACTAAAATAGACCGGAAAATTCCATTTTCAGAAATAGCCTTTTTAAAGTCCGCTTCTAGAATGGAAGCTGAACGATTTTTATAACTGATCAAGAATTCATCGTAAGCCGGCAATAAATAAATGCTCTTTTGAGAAGACAAATTATCGGAAAGTTTAGTTGAAAACCAATATGTTTCAGAATCTATAATGATAGATTCGAAATTAGCTTTTATCGCATTCAATCCTTCATTCGACTCACGCAACGACAAACCCGACCACCACGCAAAATCTTTCACCGTTGCAGGCCCGTGACTCGAAAAATATCGGCGAGCCAATTCAGCCAACGATTCTTCCTTTGTCAACAATTTCTTTTTCGGAACCCGATTCTGCAACAAACTGTATGTCTGTTTCTTTCCGCTTAACGGGCCACTGCAAATCAAACTTTCCAGTTCTGCCGAAAACAATAAATGCGACAAACGATTTTCCGAAGTACTTATTTTCTCTTTATGGAGCTCTACTGCTAGTTCTTCTCTCGTCAAAAAAAGATTATCAAAAAGCATTTTTTCGAAAATACCCAACGCTTTATGCAACAGCGGTTGTGTAATTTCAAGTTGCCGATGACGCGACTCTATTCCTGATTTTATTCGCCCTGCTGTAAGATCGAGCATCCAATAAATATCTTCGCCGGGAACAAAATGCCATGTCGGGCGCATGACGTGCGTTCTTAATATTTCACCTTTATTAAACGCTTCCTCTACTTTTTCGCGAGTCCCATTCATCAAACGCAGCCCCAATGCCATTTCCGACATAGAAAAATCCTGCGCCTGCATCGCTCCCATCCAACTTAACAAATCTTTAGGCGAAGTAAATCTCGTATTGACTATCTGTTGATTAACCAGGCGTAAAGTGGAAATATCGCTCAATGTCATTTCTTTGGAGTCGATTTCTTTTTGGTGGCTTTTGCTTCATTTTCACTCACTCTGAAAGCCACTATTTTTTCAATTAGTTTAAGTGGCATTGGTTCATCTATCGGAAATTGCACCGAGCCTTTACCCATTTTATACATTGAGAGTTCTGCTTTAAAAGCCTCTATTCCGGTGGGTACAGGATAAAAACCAATGTGATTTTTGAAAGCCGCAAAATGCACCAGATTCCCGTTCAAAATAAAAGTTGGCATGCCATATTTTATATCTTCGGTAGCGTTTGGAGCCATTTTTTTTATGGTTTCACGCACCTGAACCAGCAAAAGCTGAACATCTTCAGGGAAACTTTTTATGTAATCGTCGATATTTTTAAAATCAAGTTTCATATCTTTTTCTTTAATAAAGTTTATATAAAATAGTTTGTTATATGCTTTTAAAACTGATAATTATCAACACTAAGACTCAAAGACTCAAATATTTTCAAGGATAACTATAAAGAGGATAGTTTCCCATTGAAGTGTTCTATGCTTAAAACGAAACATAAGACACAAAAGAAAACATATTTATATGTTTTCTTTTGTGCTCTTGTCTTTTATACTAACTGATTGTGTCTTTGGGTCTTCGTGTTTAATGTCTTATTATTCAAACCTATAATTCTTTATTCTATATAATGTCTAATAATTTAATCCTTTTATTTTTCTTCCTGATTCACTGTCGTTTATCAGTTCATTCAGTCTTTTTTGTCTGGTAATTTCCTGTTTTGCGCTCATCACCCAGCGTATCGATATTTTTCGAACAGAAGCGGAAAGTGTTTGAAAGAAGCTCCATGCTTTTTCATTTGCCTTGAATTGTTTTTCAAAGTCATCCGTCAAAGCAAGTTCGGAATTTTCGTACGAATAAATAGCTGATTTTTCATCTTTTTTTAAATTAAATGCGGCCAATCCGGCAGGCAACATCAATCCTTTTTTAGTCAATTCCTCTACTTTTTTGATGTTCACGGCACTCCAAATACTGGTTGGCCTGCGTGGAGTAAAACGAATACAATAACTTTCGTCATCGATTGTTCGTCTTATGCCATCAATCCAACCGAAACAAATTGCCTGATCTACCGACTCACTCCATGTCATACTCGGTTTTCCGGTTTTCAACTTATAGTAACCAACTAAAATTTCGGTTGCACTTTGATAATTTTCTTCGAGCCACGATCTAAAATCGTCCTGAGAAGGAAAAAACACACACTGAACCTTTAACTCCATAAACCATTTATTATTTTTATTATATAAAATTACTTTAGAAATTCTTAAATAATA
>JBBIID010000028.1:7034-13671 GCA_037446675.1 Paludibacter sp. | reverse complement strand
CACCAATTACATTAATTCAAAGTGGAGGAAACGTTGCAACAACGACCATTTATGCCAGATTAAAAAGTGGGTTGGCGGCCGGAGATTATAATGCTCAAAACATTACTATATCTTCCACTAGTGCAACTACAAAAAATGTAAGTTGTAGTGGAACGGTATACGCCCCAACAATTACATCCTCAGCTTCTACATTAAGCGGATTCTCCTATTCAGTTGGCAATGGTCCATCATCTCAACAATCATTTACTGTTAGTGGAACCTATTTAAATGCAAACATAACGGTGACTCCGTCTGCCAATTATGAAATCTCTACAACTTCGGGAAGTGGATTCCAATCAACGCCGGTTACATTAACTCAAAGCGGAGGAAATGTTGCTACAACAACGATTTACGTCCGTTTAAAGGCTGGATTATCCGCAGCAAGTTATAATTCGGAGAACATTTCATTAGCATCGACAGGAGCAAGTACAAAAACTGTTTCGTGTAGTGGCACTGTTGGAAATCCAACGTTAAACACCTCCGTTTCAGCGTTGTCTGATTTCACTTACAGTTATGGAACAGGGCCATCAGCCGAACAGTCATTTACTGTAACCGGTACATATTTAGCTGCAAATGTAACTGTAACTCCTTCGACCAATTTCGAAATATCTTCAACATCCGGAAGTGGATTTCAATCAACGGCTATTACATTGACCCAGACAAACGGGAATGTAAATCAAACTATATACGTTCGGTTAAAAGCAGGATTGGCTATTGGAAGCTATTCTAATGAAAATATGGTTATTGCAGCAACTGGAACCACTGCGAAAAACGTATCTGCATCCGGTTCTGTTTATCCAACATATTGCACATCATCCGGCAATACGCAATACAAAACTAGCGTAACATTAGTCAAACTTAATACGATCAATAATACTTCTGCAAAACCAGCCGGATACACAAGCTATCTGAATCAATCGACAAATTTAAATACCGGAACTTCGTACAGTCTAACCGTAAATGTGAATACAGATGGTAATTACCGTGTTTATGCCATGGCCTGGATTGACTGGAATCATGATGGAGATTTTGATGATGCGAATGAAACGTATAGTTTAGGTTCAACAACCAATACAACTAACGGACCTACCAGTTTAATTCCACTTAGCTTAAACGTTCCTTCTTCTGCTTCACCAGGAAATACAAGAATGAGAGTTTCTGCAAAATATAACTCTGCACCTACTGCTTGCGAAACGGCATTTGACGGAGAAGTTGAGGATTATACTGTAAATATCGTTTTTCCAACAATTACAACAGGAACTATCAACGGATCACCTTTTGCTCCAAGCTCATCCATATCCGTTCCATTTACAATTGCAGACGGAGGTTTCAATTCTGGGAATGTATTTACGGCACAATTATCAAATTCAACAGGAAGTTTTGCGTCTCCAACTAACATAGGCACTCTAACATCTACGAATGCGGGAACTATATCTGCCACTATTCCAAACGATGTAATATCAGGAACTGGGTACCGAATTCGCGTGATCAGCAGTAACCCTTCTGTTATCGGCTCTAATAATGGCACTAATATTTCTATTATAGCTCCGCCAACGATAAACACTTTTGCAAATACATTGAATGGATTCAGCTATCCTGTTGGGTATGGACCATCAACCACTCAATCATTTACAGTATCTGGTTCAAGCTTGCTTGGAAACATTACAATCACACCGGCAACTAATTTTGAAATATCAACAAGCGATGCTCCATCGTTTTCCGCTAGCAGTTTGATTACTCTTCCTGTTGTTTCGGGTAATGTCCCTACGACAACAATCTATGTCAGGATGAAAGCAGGTTTAGCACTTGGAACCTATACTAATGATTCAATTGCAGCAATATCATCTGGAGCTACAACTAAAAAAATAAATTGCTCTGGAACAGTTATTATTGCACCTGCAATATCAACATCAGCCGTATCAGGAACATTTACTTATGTATTCGGTTCCGGACCATCCGCAGAAAGAACATTCACCGTGAGTGGAACAAATTTAACCGGAGATATTACGGTAACACCGCCAACAGATTATGAAATTTCTACCACCTCGGGAAGCGGGTATGTGTCAACTCCGATCACATTAATACGCAACGGAAACAGTGTATCGACAACTACCATATACGCTCGCTTAAGAATAGGATTGGGAGTTGGAACATATGCCGAAAACGTTGTTGTTTCTTCAACTAATGCTGCGGCGAAAAATGTAGGATTATCCGGATCGATCACATCATCAGCTACAATATATAATGCGATTTCATTTTTATCAGGGTTTATTTACAGAGTAAACACAGGTCCTTCCGGGGTTCAATCGTTTGTGGTAAAAGCTTCTGCGTTAACAGCGAACGTTACTGTAACACCGCCAACAAACTTTGAAATTTCAAAAAACGGAACTACATTCTCTTCTACAAGTCTTACACTAAATAGGGTAGGCAGCGAACTAACCACCGACACGATAGTATATGTAAGAATGAAAAGTGGGTTAGCACTAGGAACTTACGGACCTTTAAATTCCAGCATTGTTCTAACCTCAAATGGAGCTATCACAAAAAGTGTTGCCTGTACAGGTCAAGTTGTGAATACAGGAGTAAGAACAATATTAGTTTCAAAAAACACTCTGACAGGATTTGGCTATGAGTATTCTCACGGACCTTCAACTCCTCAATCTTTCACAATTAGCGCCGCTGAACTTACAGCAAATCTTGTACTTACAGCACCAACTAATTATGAAATATCACAAACATCATCTTCTGGCTACGCTGCAACAATTACATTGAGTGGGGCAAGAATTGATCCTAAATTAATATATATTCGTTTAAAAGCTGGCTTAACCTCCGGAGATTATGGTACTGCTGCTTCTCCAGCACAACTTAGAATAACTTCAACCGGGGCAACAACAGTGAATGTTGCATGCATCGGAAAAGTTTTCTCTTCACCGCTGATTTCTGCATCCGGCGGAGGTACTTTCTGCGAAGGTTCAACAATTAATCTGTCGAGTGAAGGTGGCGATATTCAAACCCGCTATTGGATAGGGCCTAACGGTTTCTATTCTAACGAAATTTCTCCGGTTCTCACAACAAATGCAACCGCTAATTTATCTGGGACTTACACAGTGCATGGAAATGTACAAGTTGGAGGCAACTTAATTACTAATGGCGATTTTGAGGCCGGGAATACCAGTTTTTCCAGTGGTTATGGGTATGTAGCTCCAACTTCAGGAGCTTTAAATCCGGAAGGATTGTATACAATTACGTACCTTCCTCACGATGTTCACAACGATTTTACAACACAAGCCGATCATACAACAGGCTCTGGTTTGCAAATGGTGGTGAATGGATCTCCAACAGCCGGAGTTGTTGTATGGAGTCAATCGGTACCCGTAATTCCGGGAGCAACTTATCAATTCACTTATTCAGAACAAACCGTAAACATATCGCAAAATCCTAAGAATGCGTCACAATTACAACTTTACGTTAACGGCATTGCAGCTGGACCTGTATATACTGCTCCTCTTGTCAATTATCAATGGGCAACATTTATTTACAATGCCAGCGCAGGTTCCAATACGGTTTTAAATTTGGAATTGATAAACCAAAACACAATTGCAGCAGGGAATGATTTTGCGTTGGACGATATCGTGTTTCAACAAATTCTTCCGGCTATTGCGACAACAAACGTTGTTGTGAATCCAATAGTTCCTGTAAGTGTTAGCGTTCATGCATCGGCAAATCCGGTTTATTCCAACACGCCTGTTACATTTACAGCAACACCTACTAACGGTGGGACTACTCCACACTATCAATGGAAAGTAAACGGAACAAATGTAGGAACAAATAGTCCTACATACGTATACACACCTTTGGATGGAGATAATGTTTCATGTACATTAACATCATCTTTAACTTGTGTTTCCAATAACCCGGCAACCGACAACGTGATTATGATCGTTAATCAACGTCTTAATTATTGGATGGGATATATCGATACCGACTGGGGCAAACCCGGAAACTGGACTGCCGATTATGTTCCACTAACAGGAGAAGATGTAGAGTATGCTACTGTAGCAAACTTTGGAACTTCGGCAATGAAGGATTTACAGTTGGATATGAATCGTACTATTGGAAGCTTAATAAATGCAACGACTAAGAGACTTCTTATTCCGGCTAGCAAAGGTTTAACCGTAAATAATACGATTACTACCGATGGAAATCCTGATAGAATTTATATTTATGCAAGTGATAATCTTGCAAACGGTTCTTTGAGTTTTCATAATCAGGAAAGCCAGCCAGTATCTGCTACTGTAGAGATGTATTCGAAAGCTTCTTGGAATCTTAATGCTCCTGTTAACAACAAATATAAATGGCAGTATTTTGGCATCCCATTGAAAACAGTAAAAACATATCCTACATTTAATGGTTCATACGTCAGAAGATGGGAAGAAAAAGGTGATTCAATTACAAATCACTGGATTCAATTACAAAATGACTCAACGGTTCGGCCATTCTATGGCTACGAAATATGTCAGGAGTCTCCAAAAACATTTGTATTCAAAGGTCAACTTGTTAATAGCAACTTTAGTTCAGGTCAATTGGTAATTACACCAACAGCACTTTATCCTGGCCAACATGTATTTGCCAATCCGTATACAGCTGCAATTGACATAAAACAGCTTCAATTTGGCGACTCTATTGAATCCACCGTTTATTTATACAATACTGGTACGTATAGCATTTGGGAGCTTAACGGTGAAGGTACAACCAGAACAACAAGCGATGAAGGGCAATACTTAGCAATACCACAAGAAGCAGCAGGAAGTTTGGATCTTCCTCGACAGGTGCCATCTATGCAGGCGATGCTTGTAAAAGCCTTAGGAAATTCGAGTGCTTACATGAACATAAATTATAGTTCTGTGGTAATGAACAACACTGACAGACAGCGTGTGAAAGGCATTCCTGAATACACTGACAAGGTTTGCACAAAAATTGACGTGATTGGCGAAAATTTCTCAGACAAAATATGGTTATTTACCGACCCAGCGTGTAGCAGAACATTTGATAACGGTTGGGATGGACACAAAATTGTAGGAAGCTCATTCAATCCTCAGATATTTTCTGTTGAGCCGGATGGTTATTATCAGGTAGATGCAGTTAGTGACATCAACAACACATTACTCCGATTCCAAGCTGGAAGCGATTTTGAATATACCTTGAAATTTACTCATCAAAATGTTCAACGATATTATGAAAGCATTTATTTATGGGACATAATAGAAAATAAAACAGTAGATATTACCGAATCGGGCACACAATACAATTTCTACGCTGAATCTACATCAAAACCTGTTGACAGGTTCAGAATCGTTACAAGACCATACGAAAAAGATGCTCCGGATATCGACTCAAAAGTAAAAGTTTTTAGTGCCGGCAAAAGTATATTCATTCATAATGAAGATGATGTAGATGGAGAATTAATTATTTATGATATATTTGGAAGATATTTATTGAAAAAGCCATTTTTTGCAAACGGAGTTACAACGATAGCAACAAATTATATTCCGGGAGGATATATTGTAAAAATAAAAACAGTTAACGACGAATACTCCAAACGAATTATTATCAGATAAGAATAGTGGAAAAAAGAAGACAAAATATTATTATTTGGTTCATGGCATGGGCAAGTTTGCTCCTGGTGGTTCTTTATTCTCCTATTGGAAGTCCGGATTTTTATGCTAAAAATGTATATTATTCAGCTTCCACCGATGCCAAAGGCGCAGATTTCAAACACAGCAGCAACTCTTTGAAAGCTCCGGTGATCAACACAAATCCGGCTCAGAACAAAGAAGAAGGCCTGACCATCCCCAACCAGCCGGTTGAAGCAAAAAGAAAAGGAAATTACGCTGTAAATAACGAGAATAAAGGCTATGCCCAAAATGAAGAATACTCGTTACCTATGATTAATAATGATTTTGACAACATTCAAAATAACAATATCAATTCAACCGAAAATGGTTTTGTAGGTAGCCTTTCATCTCGAAGCAGCCGTAACTCTGAGGATCAATCCGTATTTCAGAATAAAGGGTTGATCTCATCTTCTACCGATTTATCTTTGTTGGTCGACAACGACCCTACCCGTCAGGGAACCGGATTAAACGATCCGCTTGGAACCACCGACCCGGGAGGAGACCCATTCGGTCCGCCTATCCCGGTGCCTGAAGGCTGGGGCTTTTTATTGGTTCTTGCTGGAGTTTATGCTATCGTAAAAAAATACTTTATCAAATAAATTTTTATTAAGCGAATTAAACCAAGTTTGATTCGCTTAATATTTAAAGTTGATCACTACAAGTTCCGACTGTGTACCAATCCGGTACTGAGGGCCCCAAAGTCCTAATCCAGAAGATACATAATAACTGGTTTTGCCTTTCTTCATAAAACCATAGCCCAATTCGTACATTCGCTTTACGAAAAGCATTCCCGGGAAAAACTGTCCGTTATGCGTATGCCCCGAAAATTGAAAATCAACATTATTTTGCTGCGCTTCTTCCAACTGAAAAGGTTGATGATCCAGCAGGATAATCGGCTTTGTTTTATCGCATTTAGCCACCAG
>JBBIID010000028.1:0-7012 GCA_037446675.1 Paludibacter sp. | reverse complement strand
GTTTTCGATTATGATTTGTTCTGTCGTCTCTACCTACAACATAAAAACTGCTATCTACCAGACTCACTTCGTCTCTTAAAACCTTGATTCCGGCATTCATCAAATATTTTGCTGTAGCATCGGGAGTTTCAGCGTAATGTTCATGATTCCCGTTTATAGCATAAACTCCTAGTGGTGCTTTTATCTGCCGGAATTCCTCATCCATGTGCTGTTTGATAACGGGTTCCATCGATCGATCGGAAACATCACCTCCAAACAAAACAATATCAGGATGTTGTGCATTAATCATCTCCACATACTTTTTCAACCGAGCTTTATCAATCGAAATTCCAAGGTGAATATCGCTGGCAGCTACAATTTTCAGATGTTTATTTTGTGACGGTTTCTGAGATTCTACATTTATATTTACAATCTCAGGATGATTGAATTTATAATTACCAACAATCATTGCAATTGCAATAATGCCCAAACTAAACATCATTGCCCAAAACCGGAAATTAGCCATCCCAGAAGGGAAAAAGTGTATAAAATAATTAAATACTCGAACAACGTCGACCACCAGAAATGAGAACAACAGATAGACAAACAAAATCATATAACTAAAACCGACAAAACTCACAACTTTAGCAATCGGCTGGGGCATTAGGTTGCCATAAATCATGCTTCCAATCATTGTGAGAAATAAAATAATCATTGCCAGTAAAAAATAAATTCTTGTGGAAGGAAAAACCGATAACGACTGCCAACCACGAAGTACAACGTAAGAATTTATCAGCAATGTTATCGAAAGAATTACCAGAAAAAAACTAATCTTCATATTCTAACTTTTTTAATAATTAAGTCTTAAACGTTTTTATCTCTTTATTGTTCTATTGATAGAGTATTTTAGAATCTGCCCCAACAAACAATAGCACAATTTTTGTTATAGAAAGAATTTTGTTTCTCAAAAAAATTCTCACAAAAGTATAAATTTCATTTTATATATCATTTAGTGTTCATTAGTTTCAGCACTACTCAATAAAACCAAACCTGCAATGAAGTTCAGATTTACACTTCTTTTGTCACTTTTGCTATGTCTTCCGTTATTCCTTCATGCTCAAAAAGTAGGATTAGTTTTGAGTGGAGGAGGTGCCAAGGGCATTACGCATATTGGAGTTATTAAAGCATTGGAAGAAAACAACATTCCTATTGATTATATTACAGGCACTTCGATGGGAGCTATTATCGGAGGAATGTATGCCATGGGGTTTACCCCCGACGAAATGGTTAAACTGCTGAAATCGGACGATTTTAAACGCTGGTCGACAGGCGAAGTAGAGTCGAATTATCGATTTTACTATCGCAATTCCGATCCAAAACCAAGTTTCGTTGAAGTTCCGTTCAACATCAACAGCATCGATTCTCTCGATATAAAATACAATCTTTTCCCAACTAATATCATTTCGCCACGGCAAATGAATTATGCATTCGTGCCTCTTTTTTCACGTTCCAGTGCGGCTTGCGATGGAAATTTCAATAAACTATTCGTTCCGTTTCGTTGTGTTGCATCCGATATTTACAACAAAAAAGCAGTTGTGTTTCGAAAAGGAGACTTGGGCGATGCTATCAGAGCATCCATGACTTTCCCGTTCATGTTCAAACCAATTATGATTGACAATTGCGTGCTTTTCGATGGTGGAATTTATAATAATTTCCCGGTTGACGTTATGCGCGACGACTTTAATCCAGACATTATTATTGGCAGTGTCGTTTCGAATAATCCGCGAAAACCGGACGATCGCGACATTATTATGCAAGTCGAAAACATGATAATGAATAAAACGGATTATTCCATAAAAGAAGACGAAGGCATTTTGTTGAAATTCGAAACCAGCAATATCCGAACATTTGATTTTTCGCGGGTTGACGAAGTTGTACAAATGGGCTACGATTCAACAATGGCTCACATTGCAGAAATAAAACAACGGATAAAAAGAGAAAAACCATTGGAAGAAATAACTGAGAAACGAAAAGACTATCAGGATAAACTTCCGGAACTAAAATTTCAGCATGTAATTGTAACCGGAATAGACAGTCTGCAAAAGAAATATGTAGAGCAGATATTTCACATTCGGGATCGAGTTTTTGATGAGAAAGAATTCAAAGAAGCTTATTTTAAACTGATATCGGACGATAAAATTCTCGAAGTTGTTCCTCATGCCAGATATAACAAAACCAACCAACTTTTCGATCTTCAATTGAATGTCAGAATCCAGGATCATCTGAAAGTGCTTTTGGGTGGAAATGTTTCTTCATCTACTTCCAATCAGGCTTACTTCGGACTCACGTACCAAAACCTTACCGAATATGCGCAATCGGCTTATCTGGATGCTCAATTTGGAAAAATATACAATGGCCTTAGTTTAGGTACGCGCATCGAAATTCCAACGAAAAGGAATTGGTACGCAAAGCTCTCGGTTGTGCTGCATAAATTCGATTATTTTGAAGGAGACAAACTTTTTTATGTCGACAATCGCGTTTCCGATTTCAGCCAGAACGAATCGTATGGAAAACTGAGCGTCGGATTCCCTGTAACCATGAAAGGACGCATGGAATTCGGAATTGGCTACGGTTTATTAACCGACTACTACATTCAAACTCCAAATCAGTTGAATAATGCTTCGAACGATAAAAGCACTTTCTCGTTAGGAAGTGCATTTACACGCATTGAAAACTACACGCTTAATGACCTGATGTATCCAACAAAAGGGTACAATCATTTTGCATCTTTACAATTATTGGCTGGCGATCAATTTTTTAAATCGGGAGTACAAAATGGAAATGTAGTTCCGGAGAAAACTGACTTATGGTTGCAATTCAGAGCCAGATTTGACCATTATTATTCAGTTGCGCCTAAAATTTCGTTAGGAACTTATGCCGAAGTCGCCTATTCGAATCGAAAATTATTAGACAATTACACGGTGAGTCTGATTCAAGCTCCGGCTTTTAGACCAACCCCACACAGTAAAACCGTTTTTAACGGAAACTACAGTGCAAATCAGTTTGCTGCGTTTGGACTAAAACCAATTTATTATCTATCCAAGCAACTTCACGTCAGAACAGAAGCTTATTGGTTTATTCCGTACAAAAGTATCTTACCTGCAACAAACAATCAAGCTGTATATTCCACGCCATTTTCTACGTCACATTTTCTTGGTGAAGCTTCTCTTGTTTTTAATTTCAGAATTGCTTCTGCAGCCTTATTTGCCAACTATTACAGCGCAGGAATGAACAAGTGGAATTTTGGTGTGAATATCGGATTTCTATTATTCAACAATAAATTTATAGAATAATATAGGCCTATGGAAAGCTATTTTTTATAAGTCCAGTCTGTCGATTTATATTTGACTTCCAGTTCTTTTATTTGCAAAATTTCTTCTTCAGAAAAAAAGTGGAACTGGCTTTGACCATACATTTTCAAAAATTCAGATTTCAACAGATCGAAAAATTCAGTTGCAGATAATTCACCTGCGTATTTTTCACACAAATACGAACTGATATTTTTTACCTTGCTCGAAACGGATGCAATTCCCTTTGCGCTCGGGTCTTTTTCTTTTACGGTTAGTGCCTGTTGCAACGCCTCAAGGTCGGTATCGAAAAGCAAAGTTCCATGGTGAAGTTCTCTGTTCTTTGTTATATGAGAAGCCGTTCCCGATATTTTAAAACCGCCGGCCAGCCACAAATCCTTTCTAGTTCCAATCTCTGTTTCAATGCCAATAGATTTTAGCACACTCACTACAGGTTTTAAAAATTGAGAACTTAAAGCATCTTTTCTGTCAGTAATAAAACAATAATTCAGGTTGCCCAAATCGTGATAAACGGCTCCGCCACCCGATATTCGACGTACAATCTGAATATCATGGGCTGCACAGAATTCGGCGTTCACTTCGTTCCGCAACACCTGATTCGAGCCAATAATGACACTTGGTTCGTTAACGTACAAAAACAAATAGTCGTTTTCACGCGCAGAAAAAAGGAATTCTTCTGCTGCTAAATTAAAGGTAGGAGATGTTGAAGTTGAGAAAAGTAGATGCATTATGTAGCCTATTAAACAAATTCATTGAATTTGTAAGTAGTTACAAGAGAATTTTGCTACGAATTACAAGAAAACAATGAAACGAAAAAAAAGGAACACTCGCTAAAATAGTTGTCGTTCATTGTCCATCGTTATTCAACTTTCGACCTTTGACTTGTAGCTTGTAAAGACTATAATGCTTTGCTTTAGTCCACTTCAATAACAAGATATTTACTTACGCTCCAAAAATCGGTTGGATTCACAATCAACAACACAAAATTTCCGTTCTCTTTTTCAAGCGTGTACGACGATTTTGGGTGATTGGTAAGTATTTTTGCTCTGGTGGAATACAATGGAATTGATTTCGTATTTCGTGCATCGATACGTACAAAATAGTTTTTATTGAAATCGCCCTGTAAAACGCGTTGTGTACTAAATAATCCATCAGAAGTTATGATTTTCTGTTCTTTAAGCTCTTTTTTCGTGCCAAAAACATACCAAGCCGTATGAATTGCCTGATCCTGTTCCGAAATTTTCACTTGCTTTTCTTTATTTTCGGTCGAAAGGTTTTCGATATTTTTGCCCATATCGTCCACCGTCGAATTCAATTGAGTAATAAGCGAATCCTTTTCGGCAAGCTGAGTTTCCAATAAAGCTATTTTGGTAGATTCTTCTTCGAGAAGTTGAGTTAGCCGGGTTATAGTACGTTCCAGTTCTGTCGATTTAAAAGCGCTCCTTTTCAGTTTTGCTTTTAATCTTGCCAGTTCGTCTTTATTCGACTGCAACATCTCATTCAAATAGGCCAAATCATCATTTATTTTCGATCGGGTGTCGTCGTCAAGCTCCTGCCCAACCGGCTGAATCGTAATACTGTTCTCCGTTGATTTTATCTTTTCAATATTCTGTTCAATTTGATTCATTGCAGAGAAATAACCATCCACCTCTTTCTGAAGTTCGAGTTTGGCATTGCGCAATGAATCATTTTGGTCTTGTAAACGCTGATAATCTGACGATTGCCTTCCGCAGGAAGCAAGTAACACAACTGATATGACCAATATGAAAATGTTAGATTTCATTTTCGATAGATATTTGAAGAGAATTAAATGTTGATTTAGATAAACGACACGTGGGATTTTTTATTTATTATATGGAGTATTAGCGATTTAGCTCCTTCGATTTCAATAAATTCCACAGCGATTTTTCAAGTGCAAAGGTAATGCTATTCTTCAAATCCTGCAACAATTATTACTATTTCTCCTTTAGGATTATTTTCGGTAAAATATTGTGCTAATTCGCTCAGTGTTCCTCTTTTAGTTTCCTCAAAAAGTTTCGAAATCTCGCGCGAAACAGACGCTTTCCTCTCAGCTCCCATAACTTCGGAAAGTTGCGTCAATGTTTTCACCAAACGAAAAGGCGATTCATAAAAAATCATGGTGCGTTTTTCGGTCGACAATTCGTTCAATTTGGTCTGTCTACCTTTCTTTTGCGGAAGAAACCCTTCGAAGCAAAACCGATCGTTTGGCAAACCGGAAGCAACCAATGCGGGAACAAATGCCGTAGCACCGGGAAGACATTCCACTTCAATTCCGTTTTCAACGCATTGTCGCACCACCAAAAATCCGGGATCGGAAATAGCAGGCGTACCTGCATCAGAAATCAGCGCCACAGTTTGACCGTTCTTGATGCGCGCCACCACACTTTCTACCGATTTATGCTCGTTGAATTTGTGATGCGACTGCATTGGCGTTTTTATCTCAAAATGTTTGAGCAAAAATCCGCTGGTCCGCGTATCCTCCGCCAAAATCAAATCAGCCTCTTTCAACACTCTTATCGCACGGAAAGTCATATCATCAAGATTACCGATCGGTGTCGGCACTACGTATAATTTCATTAAAAAAACGGATAAGTTAAACGTTTGTGAAGTTCATAAAGTATCAAGATGCAAACTTTCAGCTTTATGAACTTTATAACTTTACAAACTATATATTATATAAATCTTCTTTTTACAATCTGATAAAAATCTTCAACGGTGTCATTGCCTTGCTCCCAGCCATATTTCGAACCTAAGAAAGACTGCACTTCATCCAATGTAGCCAATTGATTAATATAATTGAGCGTTTTGTTCATGTCCTCGCCATTCCCTTTGAAAAGTTCGCGCTGAAAACGGAAACGATCACCAATGTTGATAGCTTGCTTAATGTCATCAATCTTTTTATTCGCCAACGTAGAGCTTAACGATTTGTCCGTTTTGGAAAGTGAATCGTTGCGTGAGGTGACATGTGAACTTATTTTTTCAGCTAAAATAGTTCTCTTTGTGTCTTCTACCGTCGTTTTCGTTTCAATTTTGGTAGAAGTAATCACTTCCGAAACTTCTTTAATTTCTATATTTTCCGTAACAGCAGTTTCTTCTTCTTTTTCCTGAATTTCTTCTTTTATTTCTTCAAGAGGTAAATATTCTACAATTTCCACCTCGGTAGCTTCGTCTATTGTTTCAACAACATCTTCTGTAACTTCCAGTTCAACCGGCGATTCTACTGTCGTTTCAACTTTTGCTATTTTCTCTTCCTGTTTAGGAGTATCCAAAACAATCGGTTCGTCCATCTTTTCAGCAGAAACAACATCCTCCGCCAGTTTAACATCTCCCAATTGTTTAATATACGATTCTATATCAGCCACTTTTCGTTGAGCCAGATTAATAATGGCCTTCGGGTATTCGCTCATTTCCATGAAACCTTCGGTAATCATATCCAGCTCCTGAATATCTTTTTTTAGTAATGTCACTATTAATTTTCTGTTCATATCTTTTTTCCTAAAAACAATTTCTATAGTTGTTATTTTTTTATCTTTGCAAAGATATACTAAAATCGGATTCGATTTTGGCTGTAAAGTTACAATTTTCACAAGAGAAAAGAAAATAAACGTTCCTAATTTTCAATAAAATACCATGATATATTCTGA